>JAOTWK010000120.1 GCA_029862935.1 Gemmatimonadota bacterium
TGCATATGGGAGCACGATCATGAGTGGAAGCGCGAGTGCGATCGGGCCCTTGGTCAGCACGCCGAGCCCCATTGCTCCCCACGCCATGGCCCGCCACCAAATACTCCTATCCTCGTTACTCGTATCCGGTATTTCTTGTCCCTTGTCCGTGGCGCCTCGTTGCTTCCCGCCTCCCTCGATGGATTCAAAAAACCCCATCACCGACACCACTACCCAGAACATCAACGCGCTGTCGAAGATGACGGTGCGGGAATACGCGAGCATGAACGGCGTAGCGGCCGTGGCGACAATGGCAACCCATGCGGCATGTCGGCCGTAGAGACGATAGGCGAACACGCCGACGACCATGAGCGTCGCCAGGGTGAAGAGCAGAGACGGAAGCCGTGCCGCACGTACCGTCGGTCCCAGGATCTCCATCCCCAGTGCCCCGACGGCAAAGTAGAGCGCGGGTTTGTCGACATAGGGAAGGCCGTTGAGCTGTGGCACGACGTAATCGTTGGTGGCTGCCATCTCGCGCATTACTTCGGCGTTGCGGCCCTCGTCGGGGTCGAGCAGCGCGTACCCATCGATGTTGAAGAGCAGCAGGCCCAGCAGGACGATGACGGTTGCGACTGACCACGGCCATTCGCGGTGCGGCATGGGTGGAACCGGTGGAACTCGATGCGGGGTCAGTTGACCTCGGGCGCCCTGGGCATTGCAGGATTCGATCCGAGCGCCACCGTGATTGGGATGTCGGTGCGCAGGTCTTCGTCGATGCGAATCTCGAAGTGGTATTTCCCAGCCTTGGGAAACGGCACGTCGAACACGAGAATGCAACCGGCGGCGATATCCAACACGCCAGCTGGTGGCTCAGCGAAGTTCACTGTGCCGTTGCCGTTGATGATCTCGGCGTCCTCGTCGTCGACCAGACGGATCCTCACCGTGTGCTCTCCTATCTCGGTACGACGTCCCTTGAGGTGGAGTACCAAGTGCAGGCGTGGGTGGACGGCAGGGAACTTCGCTACCCAGATATGAGAGAAGATCCCCAAGATCGAGAGCTTGCCATGTTGGTCGATGACTGCGTAGTCGGAGACGGTCGCCAGGTCGATCTGCATTGTGGAAACCCTCGTCGCCTCATTGAGAGGCGGAACGATGAAACTGTCTCAGGGTCGCGGCGACGTCTTGCACTGTTGCCACGGGTGGAGCGCACTGTGTGCCAGCACAAACGTAGACCTGTGGAGCGGTGCCGTCGAGCATCGCCCGGAGCGGGGTGGGGAGTGCATCAGCGGAGTCACCGGGGCGGAGCCAGTGGATAGCTTTGCGCGGCCGGTATACCGATCGTGCGGTGCGGAGCAACTCCCTTGTGGTGGGCTCATCGTGGCCGACGACGACGACGTGGGTCAATGGCAAGAGCGCCCAGTCCAGGGCACGGAGCATTGTTGCGCCAAACACGGACAACTCCGCAGTGCTACCGGCGAACACGCCGAGCAACGCGTCGCGGCGCTCGCGCCACCGATCGTCGTCGGTGAGACCGGCGAGGCGTCCGAAGACGATGCCCGCCACTCCGTTGGGCGACGGCGTGGGTGAGTCCTGCGCCGGGACGATCTCCTGATCGAGAAACCCTTCGCCGCCCGTATCGCGCGGCCGGTCCGATAACCCGCCGTTGTCAGCCCGGTAGTGATCCCACACCATGTTTGACAGGTCGATCGCTCGATCGAGCCAGCGATGGCTGCCCGTCGCTTCGTAGGCGTCCAGGCAGGCGTTCGCGGTCTGCACCTGATCATCGAGGATGTCCCCAACGGTGCTGCCCACCGCATGCCGCATCCCACGTGACGGGTTCGGGTCGGCGGCATGGTCGAACAGACGCGCGAGTGTGGCGAGTGCGTGGTCTTCCAGATCTGAGCGGTCGAGCCATGCCGCGGCAGCAAGCACGCCGGAGACCATCATCGCGTTCCATGCGGTATACAGCGTCTGGTCGATGAACGGTGTGGGTCTAGCGCACCGTGCGTCCTGCAGCTTCATACGTCCCGATTCGAGGAGCCGAGCGATCTGGCGCTCGTCCTTGTTCAACGCCGACGCGATCTGCCCAACAGTCTTGTTGATCCACAACACGTTCTTCTGCGGGTTGTGGTGCATCTCGCCGGCCTCATCAATGTCGTAATGGCGTGCAAGCACGTCGAGCTCTTCGGCAGTCACAAGCGGCCGGACCTCATCGAGCGTCCACGTGAAGTAGTCTCCGTCATCTGCTGGACCTACGTCGGCATCTTGCGACGCATAGTAGCCACCCGCAGGATCGGACATGACGTCGGTGATCCAGGAGACGAGACTCTCGATGACGTCGCGGTAAAGGGCGCCATCGTCGTCGACCGTCTGCGACCGGCTGCGACCGTCAGGGGAGGCGGGAGGGGGGAGGAGGGATGCCGCAGCAACGTAGGTCCGCAGCAGTTCCGAATTGTCGTACAGCATCTTCTCGAAATGCGGCACGATCCAGCGGGCATCGGTCGAGTAGCGATGGAAGCCACCACCCAAATGATCCCGTATGCCGCCGTTCGCCATGCCGGTCAGCGTGCCGCGAACGATATCTCTGTATTGCGGGTCGCCTGAATCGAACCAGCGTGCCAACAGGAACTCGCAAGCGCCTGGATGGGGGAACTTGGGTTGGTTCCCAAAGCCACCGTTCCGCGAATCATAGAGGCGTGCCATCGCTCGGGCGCCGTCATCGAGGAGTTGCTCGGCGAGGCTCCCCGCCTTGGGCGCGCCCGCGCTGCTTGTGAGATGTCTCGTGATCTCCTGTGCCTGTGCCTTCACACGGTCCGGTGACTCGCGGTACAGTTTTGCGAGGCTCAAGAGCACGGTTCGGAATCCCGGACGTCCCCATCGCGCGTCAGGAGGGAAGTAGGTTCCCCCATAGAACACTTCGCCGTCGGCGGTGAGAAACCCGGTCAGCGGCCAGCCACCCTGACCTGTCAACGCTTGAATGGCGCGTTGGTACCGCACATCCACATCCGGCCGCTCGTCGCGATCGACCTTGATGCAGATCCAATCCCGATTCAGGATCTCGGCGGTCTTCGCGTCTTCGTACGATTCGTGATCCATGACGTGACACCAGTGACACCACACGGCACCGATGTCGAGCAACACGGGTTTTTGTTCCGCTCGAGCTCGCTCGAACGGTTCGGGCCCCCACGGATGCCAGTCGATGGGCTGGTCCTGCGCCGATTGGAGATACGCAGACTGCGCACCTGCGAGTCGTGAAGCGGTCACGTCACGACGCCGATGGACAGAGATCGGCCACCGGACAGATCTCACACTTGGGAGAGCGGGCAGCGCAAATCTGCCGCCCATGATGGATCAGGAGGTGCGGGAACAGCGTCCACTCCTTCTTCGGCACAATCTTCATGAGGTCCTGCTCGATCTTCGTGGGGTCGGACTTGGTGGTGAGCTTGAGACGGTTCGAGATCCGTTTGACGTGCGTGTCGACCACGACACCCTCATCGATCCCGAACGCATTGCCGAGTACGACGTTGGCCGTCTTCCGACCGACACCCGGTAATGCGGTCAACGCCTCCATCGATTGGGGCACGTTGCCGCCGTGCTGCTCGACGAGTGCCTGCGCCATCCCGAGGATCGACTTCGTCTTGTTGCGAAAGAACCCGGTGGACCGGATCTCCTGCTCGAACTCCTCGGGATTGGCATTGGCGTAGTCGTCGGCGGTCTTGTACTTGGCGAACAACTGACGGGTCACGATGTTGACACGCGCATCCGTACACTGTGCGCTCAATATGGTCGCCACCAAGAGCTCGAGTGGGTTCACGTGCTCCAGGGCGCACGTCGCGTCGGGATACTGACGCTTGAGCTTCCGGAGAATCGGGCGGATTCGTTGTTTGGCGTCGCGAGTAGAGGGCAAGGGAGTTGTCGGTTCTCAGTGTCAGTTGTCAGCGATCAACCGTCAGCTGTCAGCCGTCAGCTGCTCCGTTTCGTTAGTCGCTGCTCGGAGTGCTAGGTTCGTGAGCAGCAATACATCAGCTTCGGTGACGAGCGACTTGAGGCCCGCTGCATCGCCGCCGTCGAGTACTGGAGCGAACCAGGGTTTTCGCGCTTGCTCGGCGGCCTGCGTCAGGTCAGTCGGTACCGCCGTCACGATGATTTGGCTGAACCCAGGGCGATCCTCTCGGAGTCCCAGGACCAGCAGCAACACTACTTCCCGCCCGTGCACACCTTCGAGGACGAATAGCCCATCTACCGGCTCGTGCGCATGATGCTCGTCGATGCGGGCCCAAAACAACTGATACGGCAGTCGAAGGTAACACGCTCCGCCAGGAATGTGCGGCACCGAGCCGTCGGAGGTCCCAACGTCGCCTTCGAAGGCGTGACGCGGGATGGCGTGTGTTGGGCACCCGGCATTCCAGAAACGGAACGCCGCGAGGAGTGCTGCGGCATAGCCTCCCGCGGCTTCGGGGTGTTGTTCCAGCACGTCAGGGCTCTCGAGCTCGCTGAGCAGGTGCTGCACGGACCGCAGCGCGGAGAACTGCGGGAAGTCCGCCGTGTCTCGATGTGCTTCCTGGGCTTCGTCACGGATCGCCGGAAACCGATTGGCAGCCAGATGACCGAATGCGTGCTCGAACGGGTGGGGACGAGTCATGCAGTGGTCGGGAGGAACTCGTCCAAGGCCTTGAAGAAGGCGTCGAACTCTTCGACGTGCGGCACGTGACCGGCGTCCTCCAGCACCTCCAGCTCAGCGGCGCACAGCAACTGCGCGATGGATTCGGCGGTTTCGAGGGGAATCGGGTCGTGGCGGCCGTGTACGACGAGCGCGGGAATGCACAAGTCACTCAACTCGTCGAGCTCGTCGCGCAGATCGGATTGGCTCACGCTTTCCCACACCGCCTCCTGTGTTCGACCAGTCACTCGGAACGGCGTCAGCTCGCGCGCGCGGTTGGGATCCTTGAAGTAGCCTGCCACCGAGAGCTCGAAGGCACGCTTGCGGTAGGCGTCGAGGTCGCGCTCCCGAAGCCCCGATTGGCGAAGCTCGTCGCGTGCCGCCGTCACCTGCGGATGTGCCATGCGTTCGGCGAATCGTTTCTGAAACTCGTCGCGGTGCTCCTTGCTCACGGGTGCCGGCGAGACGAGCGCGAGACGGGCAACCCGTTCTGGGAAGGTTGCAGCGTAGAGGAGCGCCAGAAGACCGCCCCACGAATACCCGAGAATGGTGGCCGGTGCCAACGACCAGACGTCGATCAGTGCGTTGAGATCGTCGACATGGGTGCGCCAACCGACGGATACATCGCGTGCGACGGGTGATCGGCCACCCCCACGCTGGTCGTAATAGCGCAGCCGCCGCCCGCGCGCGAGCGCATCGAAGTGTGGCAGCAGGTAGTCATGGTGTGCCCCTGGTCCACCATGGAGGACCACGACGTCAGGACCGAGGCCCACGGTGCGGGTGTAGAGCTGTATGCCGTTGACGGTGACGGTTTGCTCCGTGACCGTGGGTGTGGGCGTGTCTGCGGTCACAGCAAAGCGGCCAGCGCATCGGCGACTTCGCGAACGGCGCCCTCTTCCGCGGGTGGAAATCCGTCGAGCAGGTCGCTATCGATGTCGATCTGCCCCAAGATCTCGTCGTGACGGCGAATGAGGACGACGAGCTCGGACTTCGTTTCGATGCTGCACGAGAGGTATCCGTCGGCGGCGCTCACGTCGGGGATGTTGAGGTCGCGCTTCTCCGCAACGGCCTTACCGCACATTCCTTCGCCCATGGCGATCTCGGTCAGGTCTGTGGGTCGCCCGTCGAAGGCCTCGAGCTCGAGCTGGTCACCACGCACCATGTACATGTACACGCCGGTGTAGGGCGGCCCCGATTCACGGATCTTTGTAGCGGCCAGCTGCAGCAGCTCACTACGCGGCGCATCACGGCAGAATGCGCCATGAAGCGCCTTGACGATGGGCTCGGGGTTGAGAACTGGGTGTTGCACCTTACTTGAGTGTTGCGTTGGCTTCGATCCGCTCCCCCTCACGGAGCACTACGAGCAACACGGTATCGCCTGCTTGATAGGCCATGAGCGCAGTCTGCATGTCGTTCAGGTTCTTGACTTCGTGCTCGCCGATTTGAATGAGGATGTCGCCGGCTTGCAATCCGGCTTCGTCGGCTGCCGTGCCTGCCCGCACCCCTGACAATCGCACGCCACCGGGAGAATCCGTCATATCCGGAATGGTGCCCAACGACGCGCGCCGCCTTCCTGCCTGCGCTGCAGGTGGCGTCGGGCGCGGAACATCGACGTAGGTCAACGGTGCACTCCGGGTGGCGAGATCCGTGGCGAGGTTGGCTGCGAAGTCCGCGATACGGGCAATACCAGCCGTGTTGATCTTGTCCCAGTCGTCGGTCGTGCGGTGGTAGTCCTCGTGCAGATCGGTAAAGAAGTGCACGACGGGAATCTGTTTCGCGTAGAACGACGAGTGATCGCTCCGACCCCACGGATCGCTCTGCCAGGCAAGCGACATGGCGAAATCGGTATTGACGGATTCGACGATCTGCTGCAGTTCTTCGGCGGAAGCCGCACCGATCACGACCAGGCTGTCGCCCCGAAGTCGTCCCACCATGTCGAAGTTGAGCATCGCGTAGGTGGAGTCGTGCGGCAGCACCGGATGCTCCGCATAATACTGCGAGCCGATCGTGCCCAGCTCTTCTGCGGTGAAGGCCACAAATGCGATGGTGCGCCGATTCGCGTCATTGCGCGCGCCGAGGAGGCGGGCGATCTCGAGCAGCGCAGCCGTGCCCGACGCATTGTCGTCGGCACCGTTGTGGATGACCTGGACGCTGTCCGGGTCCAGGCTGAACTGTGCAATACCGTAGCCCAGGTGATCGTAGTGCGCACCGACCACGACAACCTGTCCGGCCAGCGGTCCCCGGCCTGGGAGCACGCCGATCACGTTGCGGACTCGGCTGCCGCCCAAGTTCGTGTGCGCGGCACCCGGAGCGGACGGACTGATCTCAAAGTATTGGAAGAAGCCATCAGGCCCACCCGGCTCGAGGCCGGCGGCCCGAAAGCTCTGCGCGACGTATTCGGCGGCCTGGTCGAGTCCCTCGGTGCCCACGCCCCGACCTTCCCGGGCGTCCTCGGCGAGAAACCGAAGATCGCTGGTGACGCGTTCGACGGCTGCGGTTTCAGCCGTCGCCGCGGTCTGCGCCGAGAGGGACGTGACGTAAGTCGACAGGGCTGCCACAGCTAGAATCGTAGGGACGTATGGGTATCTCATCGCTCTCATCGTGGTCTTTGTGACGGTGAACAGTCTATCTTGTGTGCGACACCAAACTTAACAGAATGATCCGCCTAACCCCACGATTGCTCGCGCTCATCCCACTTGCGGTGGGTATCAACCTCGCCATGGGGAAGTTCGCCGCGGCCACGTCGCTGCCGCTGTTCTTGGATACGGTGGGAACGGTACTCGTGGCGGTGCTGGTCGGCCCGGCCGCGGCCGTCGTGACCGGCATCGTGTCACAGACGGCGTTTACGATCCTCGACGGGAAGCTCATGTGGATGGCGTTTCTTCCCGTCCAACTGGGTGTCGCGTTGTACGCGGGCTGGGTGGCGAGGTTGGGCGTGTTTGGGGTGGCGTGGAAGGCAGTCGTGAGTGGGTTGGGTTTGGGACTCCTGGCCGCCACGCTTTCCTGGCCAATCGCGTACTTCGTGTTCGGTGGTGTGACGGCGGGAGGTGTCACCGTCGTCACGACGTTGCTTACCGCGGTGGGTGTGCCGCTCGAGTGGGCGGTCTACGGAGCAAGTCTGAGCAACGACCTGCTCGACAAGTGCGTCACCTTTCTACTCGTCTACGTGATTCTGAGATCACTTCCTCGTCGGATGGCTGCGCGGTTTCCGGGGGTCGAGCGGGCACGGAGCGGTCCATGATCCTCGGATACAATCCTGGAAACGGATTGCTCCATCGAGCGCACCCTTTCACAAGTCTCGTGCTGGCTCTTGCCGTCGTGATATTGGCGTTTGGGCTTCCGACACCGACCGGACCGCTCTTTCTCATCGGTGCGTTGGCCGCCCTTGCACTGGCGGCCCGACTCCCCCGTGTGCTCGTCACGGCGTTCGTGTTCGCATTGCCGTTCTGGGTCTTTCTCGTCTTGCTTCACGTGGTGTTCGGTGACGCGCCGACGCGCGCCGTGACTGTTGGCGGACAGATCACCGCCATCCTTCTCGGGTTTCTGCTGGCCTTGGTGTCGGTGCACCCCGCTCGCCTCGTCGATGCGCTGCTCCAGCGTGGCATCTCGTTTTCGGCCGCCTACTTGATGGCTGCGACGCTGCAGTCGGTTCCGCGTCTGCGCGACCAAGCACGGGCGATCCTCGACGCGCAGCGCTGTCGCGGCCTTGTGGTCCGGGGATCACCCTGGCGCCGCGTCCGGGCCGTCGTGCCGTTGGCGATTCCGCTCGTGTTAGGCGCACTGGCTGAGGTCGATGAGCGTGCCATCGCATTGGATGCCCGGGCGGCGACTTCTCCAGGTCGCCGCACTCCGCTCGACCCACCGATAGACTCGACAGCCCAGCGCGTTGTCCGGTGGGGGCTCGTCGTCGGGCCGATTGCCGTGGTGGTGACTCGGCTGGTCTCATGAGTGTCCGTCTCCAACACCTGACGTTTCGCTATCCAGGCGCAGATACCGATGCGGTGCGCGATGTGTCGGCGGCATTCGACCCGGGTGCCGTGACACTCGTGACGGGTCGGATCGGTTCGGGCTGCAGCACCTTATTGCTCGCAATGGCGGGGCTCGCCCCGCATGTGACCGGTGGCTCCCGCTCGGGCTCCGTGTTCACGCTGGACCACGATCCGGCGGAG
>JAOTWK010000121.1 GCA_029862935.1 Gemmatimonadota bacterium
GTCGCTCCAGTTGGTCGAGGAGTTCGACTTTCCGAGCGGCAGCCGAGCCCCCGAAATCGTACTTGAGGCTCTCCAGCTCCTCGAGACTCGCTGACGCCCGTACTCGCAAGGCGCTCACCTCCCTGGCTCCATGAGTCGTCACGCGTGCTCCGTTAGAGGAGACTAGGACGAGCTTTCCGTGTCAAGCGCTACGTCCCGGCTCACGTGCTCCGAGCGTCGACACGAGGGTGCCACAGGAGCCCTTTCAGTCGGAAAACGACCGCGGACGCACGTGCTCTCCCCAGGCAAAACATGCCAGTTTCCGAGGGGAAATAGCCTTTTCCGAGACAATCGAACCTCACCTCCGACCACCGTGTTCGAGCGTTTTCCCTCTGGGGAACAAGGGATCTCCGAGGGGAAACAAGGGCCCCAACGGCAGTTTCCCCGGGGAAAGACTCTTGTTTCCCAGGGAGAAAGTCTTACTTTGGGGAGCGTAAAGGGGCTGGTTGTCCACCGTTCACAACTTTCTTTGAGGTTCAAATGGCCAAAAAGAAACGCAAGAAGAAGAAGGCAACCAGGAAGAAGAAGGCGACAAGAAGGAAGAAGAGCACCCGGAAGAAGAAGGCCACAAGACGGAAAAAGGCCACCCGGAAGAAGAAGACCGTGAGACGGAAGAAGAAGACCGTCAAGCGGAAGAAGAAGAAGGCGACGAGAAAGAAGAAGGCCACCCGGAAGAAGAAGGCCACGAGAAAGAAGAAGGCCACCCGGAAGAAGAAGCGGAAGAAGTCGAAGCGGAAACCCAGCGCGGCGTTCATGAAGCCTGTGAAGCCGGATGCCAAGCTGGCCGTCGTGGTCGGGAGCACGCCGCTTCCGCGCACGCAGCTCACCAAGAAGCTCTGGGCGTACATCAAGAGGAAGGGCCTGCAGGACAAGAAGAACCGCCGCATGATCAACGCCGACGCGGCGCTGAAGGCGGTCTTCAACGGCAAGTCCCAGGTGAGCATGTTCGAGATGACAAAGCTCGTCAACAAGCACGTCAAGTAGGCCGAGCTCGTCGTCACTGCATCGCGCCCTCAGTGGCGCGATGCAGTCTCGTTACACGGTAGTCCAGCCCCATTGGGGGGTCGGCGCGCTCGCCGACCCCCAACGAGACCCCCGCCTCCACACGACATCCGCGCTTGGCCCGACTCGTTTCGTTGCGCCCCGCCTCATTTCGATACGCGTTCGGCGGCGTGCATTCCAGCACACATGCTCTCGGAACACTCGACGCTGCTATCACTTACGTCGCCTTGACGAGCCAACGCCCGTGTGGCATCGCCATTGCCCCTTAGAGCGCCAACGACGTGCGGCGAACGGCGCTGCACCCACAGACATCACGCTCTTGGAGGTCTTCAGATGCGACGTATGACGATGGCATTGGCCGCGGTGTTCATGATGTCGGCTTGTTCCGACGGCACCGCGCCCGGGAACCAGCCCGGTCTGTCACTCTCGTTCTCCACACGATCCCCGGCCGGTGCGCCGGCACCGGGAGCCTTCGCGAGCTCCCTTGCCGACACGCTGGACGACGGACAAAACGTGCTCATCATCGATCGGGCGGAAATCGTGTTCAGAGAAATCGAGCTCGAACGCCTGAACGATGACTGCGACGACGGCTTTTCCAGCGATTCCTCGGGCAGCTCTGACGATGATGGCTGCGAAGAGTTCGAAGCCGGTCCGATGCTGGTCGATCTCCCGTTGAATGGTGCGGTCGAGACCGCAATCACGATCGAGGTACCGCCGGACATCTATGATGAGATCGAGTTCGAGATCCACAAGGTGAGCAACGATGACCCTGAGGATGCCGATTTCCGCGCTCGACACCCCGACATGGTCGGGAAGAGCATTCGTGTGACCGGCACGTTCAACGGCCAGGCTTTCACCTATGAGACGGACCTCGACGTGGAGCAGGAACACGACCTCGTGCCGCCACTCGTCATCGACGAATCGACGACGATGACCAACGTCACGGTGTTGCTGGATCTGTCGGTCTGGTTCGTGGATGGTGCGGGGAACCTCCTCGATCCCCGGACGGCCAACAAGGGCGGATTGAACGAAGGCATCGTGAAGGAGAACATCAAGCAGTCCGTCGAGGCGTTCGAAGATGACGACCGGGACGGGGATGACGACGAGGACAACAGCTAAATGAGGGTAGGTGCTCGACTGTACAGACCGGGTCGGCCACGCGTGCTACATTGCACGCGTGGCTGGTACGTTCACCGAGAGAAGGTCCGCGTATGATGGCACGACGACTATTGCTCCTAACTGCCCTTGGCGCTGCATTGGCAGCGTGTAGCGATCCCACCCAGTTCGAGCTCAAGGGAGGGGTGGCGGTGTCCTTCGCAACTCGCGATCCCGGGGTGGCACCCAGCCCGCCGTTCGCGCCATCCAGCGCAGCGATGCTCGATGACACGATCGTTTCCGGGATCGATACCTTGATCGTCACACGCGCTCGCATCGTCCTGCGCGAAATCGAGCTCAAGCGCACCGAAACACCGGACTGCGACGTCGAACCCGAGCCGGTCGGATGCGAAGAAATCGAAGTCGGACCCGTGCTGGTGGACCTGCCGCTCGATCAAGGCGCGGAGCAACGATTCTTCGTCGAGTTGCCCGCAGGAGCCTACTCGCGCATCGACTTCGAGCTTCACAAACCGGATGACAATGACCCCGTCGACATGGTCTTCATTGCGGCCAATCCGGAGTTCGCGGATCAGAGCATCCGAGTCGAGGGCACCTTCAACCGCGCTCCTTTCAGCTTCGCATCGGACGTCAACGTTGAGCAGGAGCTCACGCTGACGCCGCCGTTGACGGTGACGGAAATGGGACCCGTGAACGTGACTGTTCGAGTGGAATTGAATACCTGGTTCCGCACGGCAACGGGAACGCTCGTCGATCCTGCGACGGCCAACAAGGGAGGCCAGAACGAAAGCCTCGTGACGGAGAACATCAAGCAGTCTCTCGAGGCCTTTGAGGACGACGACCGCGACGGCGGCGACTGAGGCGGAGCCCGACCATCCCGTGAGTCGCTCACCGATTCTCGCGCTGATCGAGTTGTCGACATCGTTCCGCCACGCGTGGCGCGACCTTGCGAACGAATTGGGCGTCGAGATCGTGTCACTGCAGGTGGGAGATCAGGTGCCGGACAGGGCGATGCTGATTGCGGTCAATGCGGGCGGTGAGGAAGATCGCGCCCTCGACGTGCTGACCCTCATCCCCAGGACAGAGACGACACCGGTCTACTTGATCGGGGGCAACCCATCCCATCGGTTTGCCGTCGAGGCCCTTCGTCGCGGTGCAACAGACTACTTCGCGTTACCCGACGACGCCGACGTCCTGCGCCGCACCGTCCAGACACGAGTCGACACTGCGCGAGAAAGTACCCCGCAGCCCCGACAGCGAACAGACGATCCGTTCACCACCATCCACGGAGAGAGCCCCGTGCTTGTGCGGGTGTTGGACGCCGCACGGCGCGTCGTATCCCACGAAGGCGTCACCGTGCTGATCCGGGGCGAAACAGGCACGGGAAAGGAGCTGCTCGCTCGCGCGCTGCACGATGGGAGCCCCCGCAGCACCGGACCGTTCGTGGCGGTCAACTGTGCCGCCATCCCAGCCCAGCTCATGGAGAGTGAGCTGTTCGGCCACGAGCGCGGTGCCTTTACGGACGCGCACGCAGCCAAACCCGGGTTGTTCGAGGAAGCACATCGCGGAACGCTGTTCCTCGATGAAATCGGACATTTGCCACTGGAGCTGCAAGGGAAACTGTTACGCGCGCTCGAGGACCGGCGCATTCGTCGGGTAGGTGGCACACAGAGCCGTGAGCTCGACGTGCGGATCATCGCGGCGACCAATGTCGATCTCGCGGACGCGGTGGGTCGTGGAGCTTTCAGAGAGGATCTCTACTATCGCCTGAACGTCGTGGTCCTGCTGCTGCCGCCGTTGCGGGAACGCGGTGACGACATCGTGACGCTCGCCGAGCGGTTCGCCACCGAGTTGGCGGGCCGATACGACTTGCCCGTTCCCACTCTCGACGCGGCGACGGCGGTCGCGCTCGAGCGGTATGCGTGGCCGGGCAATGTGCGTGAGCTGCGGCACGCGGTGGAACGATCACTTCTCCTTTCCTCACCAGGCCAGCTCGAGCCCGAGCACCTGACACCGACTGACACGATCGGCGTTCGACGTAGCGAAGGACCGATCCCCTTCCCGGCGACGATGGACACGATCCAAGTGGCGGCGGCCGAGGCCGCGCTGCTCCGACATGAGGGCAACAAGACGGCCGCCGCCCGTCAGCTGGGGATTTCCCGGGCACGGCTCCAGCGACTGTTGGACCGACGAGACGAGTCCGATGCCTGAGCGCGATCATCCGAACGGCTTCACGGACCCGCTGCGACTCGTGCGGCTGGCGGTGCAGAGCGGTCAGTTCAAAGAGGCGTGGTCGCGACTCACGCGCCTCGACACGCCAATCCAAGCATCACCCGAAGGGCGGTTGCTGGGCGCCATGGCCAGTTGGCGCCTCGGGGAGTACGCTCGGAGTCGGAGTGCCGCGCTCGAGGCACGCGACGCGTTTCGGGCTAAGGGTGACACGGACGGCGAGATGCGTGCGGAGAACGTCGCTGCCGCGGGCGCCTTTGCCATTGGGAACCTCCATGTCGCCGAGCTTGGCTTCAGACGCGCACTCGAACTGGCCGACGCGCTGGGAGACGATCTGATGATCGCACGGTGTGCCAACAACCTCGGCAACATCGCCTATTACCGTGCGGACACACAGAATGCGCTCAGCTTCTACCGTCTCGCCATGGCGAACTTCGAGCGACTTGGCTTCTCGACCGGGATCGCGGAGGCGTGGCTCAACTCGGCGATCGTGCTGCAGGACGCAGGAGAGTTGGATGCCTCCCGGGAGGCTGGCGAGCGTGCCATCGAGGCCGCCGAGCTATCCGGCGACGAACGGATCTTAGGACAGGCCTTGGCCGCACGCGGCGAGACGGACGCCGCGCTGGGGGAGTTGCACGTCGCGCGCGCCCTCGCCGAGCGTGCCCGGTCACTGGCAGCTTCCCATGACCATGTCGTGGGCGAGGCCGATGCCCTGCGTATTCTCTCCACCATTGCCCGCCTGAGTGGGCATCCGGACGACGGGGAGCAACTGGCTCGTGAGGCACTCCACATCGTGTCCGAGGTGAACGACCCGTGGCGACGGGCGGAGGTCCAACGGGATCTTGCCGAGCTGTACGGTACGGTCGGTCGACCGCAGGATGCCGCGAGGGCGTATGAGGACGCGGCGGAGGCGTTCGAGAGCCTTGGTGCCACCACACGCGCAAGCGAGATGCGAGAGCGGCTGTCGACCCTTTCGGCCTAGCTCAAAACAGGCTCGGCTGCGCGATCGGGGAGAAAGTGATCCGATGGTGCGGCGTCGGGCCCGCCCGCGAGAGCGCTGATAGATGATCGAGGGTCGCGTATCCCTTGTTGTGATCCCACCCGAAGTCGGGATACCGGGGCGCCAATCGCGCCATCAGTCGGTCGCGCGCACACTTGGCGAGCACGGCCGCAGCTGAAACGGTTTGACACAACGCATCACCGTCGATCACCGATTCGTGCTCGCGATCGAGTTCGGGGAGGGCGTGTCCGTCCAAGAGCACGTAGTCAGGATCTCGTTGGAGATGATTGAGAGCACGACGCATGGCAAGTGCCGTGGCACGCCGGATATTGATGCGGTCGATCTCGCGCACTGACGCACCACCCAGCGCCCATGCGAGAGCGGCCCGCCTGACTTCGTGGGCGAGCCGTTCGCGTTCCTTCGCGGTGAGAAGCTTCGAATCCCGGAGTCCGTCGATCGGTTCTTGGCCCGGCGCAAACACCACGGCCCCGGCGATGACCGGGCCAGCAATGGGACCGCGGCCGACCTCATCTACCCCGGCAACGACCTCAAACCCCTTCGCCCAGAGCGCCCGTTCGCGCTCAAGCGTTGGGTCAATCACCTACGATTCCCGTCGCTCCCGAATACGCGCGCCTTTTCCGGCGAGCTCCCTCAAGTAGTACAGCTTCGCGCGTCGCACCCGCCCGCGGCGGATCACGTCGATACGCGCGACCGTGGGCGACTGCAGCGGAAACACTCGCTCGACGCCCACGCCACCGGAGACCTTTCGAACCGTGAACGACTCGCTGATCCCTCCACCGCGGCGCGCAATACAGGTACCCTCGAACGCCTGGAGCCGCTCCTTGTCCCCTTCTCGTACGCGGACCGAGACCCGCAGCGTGTCACCCGGACGAAACTCCGGCACGTCCTCGCGCATGCCCTCGTGCGCAATGGCATCCATCGTTGTCATACGAACCACCTCTCACCTCTCGGTCCCATCGGACCGATGTTCAGCTTCATGGCGTGCCCACAGATCGGGCCGCCGCTTCTGTGTCAGTTCCAACGCCTGTTGCCGCCGCCAGGCCTCGATTGCCGCGTGATCACCGCTCACGAGCACTTCCGGCACCGCGTGGCCACGGTACTCTCGCGGCCGAGTGTAGCTCGGGGGACTCAGCAACCCGTCGTAGAACGAGTCGCCTGCAGCCGAGTCATGGTCCCCCAACGCCCCCGGCAACAGTCGAACCACCGCATCCATGACGCAGAGCGCCGCGAATTCGCCACCTGACAACACCGCGTCGCCAAATGCCACTTGCTCTACACCGTCCCGCAGCGCTACGCGCTCGTCCACGTCCTTGTAGTGTCCGCAGAGAAGCGTCAACTCCTCAGCGACACTGTACCGTACCGCCATGTCATGCCTGAACGGCTCGCCTCGTGCCGACAGAAGCACCACTGGCGGTACCGGAGCCAGGTCGTCCAGTGCCTCGTAGAACGGTTCTGGCTTGAGAACCATTCCCGCTCCGCCACCGAACGGAGAATCGTCCACCGTGCGATGCCGGTCGTGCGTGTAGCCCCTGAGGTCGACTACGCGGTACGACACCAACTGCTGCTCCGCCGCACGTCCCATGATGCTCGTATGGCACGGGACCTCGAACACCTCCGGAAACAGCGTCACGACGTTGATCCGGAGCACGGCTACAGTTCCAACAAGCCTTCCGGCGGGTCCAGCTCGATCACCCGGGCGGCGCGATCCACGCGCCGCACGATCGGCTTGCGGAAGGGAACGAACAGTTCCTTCCCTCCCACGTCCACCGAGAGCAACCGTCCTCCCCCCGGCATGTCCACCAACTCGCGCGCGACGCCCACGTCCTGACCGCCGACGAGAATCCGAATCCCCCGCACCTCGTGGACGTAGACCTCGTCCGCTTCGGGCCGGCGCAACTCGTCTTGCGGCACGCCGAACAACCGTTGCCTCCACTCCTCGAGCCCCGTGCGGTCGTCCACACCCTCGAACTTGAGGAGCCACTGGCGGTGGAACGGCCGACTGCGCTCGATCACGAGCGGATCACCGATCTGGTTCCCATCGTCGTCCACCGGCACCAGCTGCCGACCGACCACGAACACGTCGGTCGGCTCATCAGTGAGCGCCCAGACGACGGCCTCGCCCTTCAGCCCGTGCGGCTTCTTCAGGCGCGCCACCGCCAGGTAGCCGCCCGCCACGAGCTACGCCTCGACGGGTGAGGCGAAGACGCCCGCTCGCTTGAACAGCGAGCGTACGGTGTCCGAGGGTTTCGCACCCTTCGCCAACCAGGCTCGCGCCTTGTCGGTGTCGACCGTGACCGTGGCCGGCTCGGACCTCGGATTGTAGTGTCCCAGCGTTTCGACGACTCGACCATTGCGAGCGGTCGAACCCTCCGCCACCACGATCCGGTACTCGGGTTGCTTCTTTCGCCCCACGCGCCGCAAACGAATTCGTGCTGCCATGTCGTTACCTCGAAAACTGCTGCATCAATGCGTGCGGCCCCATTTGACCCGCCCGCTTCATCATTTTCTGCATCTGCTCGAACTGCTTGAGCAGCTGATTGACTTCCTGCACCGACCGACCCGATCCCTTGGCGACACGGGCGCGCCGTGACCCGTTGAGCATGCGCGGCCGGCGCCGCTCTGCCGGTGTCATCGACAGAATGATCGCCTCCACATGCCCCACGCGCTTGGGATCGGACTTTGCCTGCTTCATGAGCTTGGCGTTCATCCCCGGCAAAAGCCCCAACAGCCCATCCAGCGGGCCCATCCCCCGCACCTGCCGCATGGCCACGAGGAAATCCTCCAGATCCATGCCGCGCTTGGATACCGCCTTCTTGGCGAGGCGCTCGGCGTCTTCCGACTTGACCGCGCGCTGGGCTCGCTCCACGAGCCCGACGATATCGCCACGCTCCAGGATCCGCCCGGCCATCCGCTCCGGGTCGAACACATCCAGCGCGTCGAGGTGCTCGCCGATACCCACGTACTTGATTGGCGCACCGGTCACCCCGTGCACCGACAACGCCGCCCCGCCCCGCGCATCACCGTCCAGCTTCGTGAGGATCACCCCGGTGATCCCGAGCGCGTCGTGGAACCCCTTCGCGATCCGTACCGCGTCCTGCCCCGTCATGGCATCGGCCACCAACAGGATCTCCTGGGGCCCGAGCGCATCCTTGAGCTGCCCCAGCTCGGCCATCATCGCGTCGTCGATCTGGAGCCGGCCCGCCGTATCGACCACGACCGTCCGCGCCCTGGCTCGGCTGGCCGCTGCGACACCCGCGCGGACCAGCGTCACCACGTCGGTCCCCGTGCGCTCACCCGCCTGATCAGCCGAGCCAAATACCCCCACGCCGACCCGGTCTCCCAGCTGCCGGAGCTGTTCTTCGGCTGCCGGTCGATACA
>JAOTWK010000122.1 GCA_029862935.1 Gemmatimonadota bacterium
GTATACTTCCCCGAGCCAGCCTGGACCATCACCGACGACATGCAGCTGTGGTTCGGCGTTAGCGAGGAGTACCGGATCGGCCACTATGACGATGGTGATCTGGTACAGCTCGTTACAAAGCCCTTCATCCGCAGGCCCATCAGCGACCGTGACCGAGAGCCACTCTGGGCGTACCTGGAGGAAGTGTGGCTTTTTGCTGGCGCCACGAGCGAGGTGATGCACCAGATGCGCGACCGCGTCCACTTCGCCGATGTCTTCCCAGCCTTTTGGTTTGAGGGCGTGGCCGCGGGTCCGATGGGAACGATGTGGGTCCAGCACGTGCAGCCGGCATCGGACCTCAGCGCGGACGCACTTGAGTCATGGAGCCCCTTTGAGGATGTAGGCGCCCCAGATTGGGATGTGTTTGGCGCCGACGGGCGATTCCTCGGCGTCGTCACGCTACCACGTCGATTCACGCCGAGGGTGTTCCGCGGGGACAGAATCTATGGTCTGTGGCGTGACGAAGTGGACGTGCAATACGTTGTACGACTGCGGGTGCTCTGGCCGGGCGCCAGCTGACCCGCGCTTGGAGCTGCCGCGCGCGCACAATTGAAGGACGTACCAAGGAAGCGGCCAGGGAGTTTACCAGAACCAAGCCCCGAGCCTCACGCGGCGTTCGGGGCTTTCTGCATTTTGGGAAGGTTTTTGGGAAGGTTTCGCTGCCAACAGATGCAAAGGAATGCAAAAGAATGAAAAAGTGAGGGCGTCCAACCGCGTGTCACTGCAACGATTTGTAGAGGAAAGCAACGAAAAGCAAAAACTCGCCAAGAACTTGAAAACCGCCGGGAGCAATCCCTTGGGGGTGGAGCTGCGGCTGCTCACGCAGCCTCGCTCTGCTTCGCAACCGAGTCCCCCGCCCTCCGCGGGGATTTGTGGCCTTTGCCGTTTTCTGTCGCGCGACGTTTGGGAAGCTTTTTGGGAACGTTTCACCGCTCGCCTGCGCTTCGCGTCGAATCCCCGGCCCTCCGTTGCACTTACACGATTGCCGTCCACATCCTTGGGAAGGTTTGGGGAGAGTTTCGCACTTCGTATGCACCTCGGGCCTCCCCGTGATGCCAACCTCCTCTATTCCTACATACCGCCCTCTAGCCCGCTGACTCTTCCCGTCCTATTGTAGAGCACGTCCAGCCGAGGTCACCCCATGACCGATTTGCTGGTACGCCTCACGCAGGCCCTCGCCGACCGCTACCGCATCGAGCGCGAACTCGGCAGCGGTGGGATGGCCATCGTCTACTTGGCCGAAGACGTGAAGCACCACCGCCGGGTCGTGATCAAGGTCCTGCGCCCGGAACTTGCTGCCAGTCTCGGCGCCGATCGCTTCGTGCGCGAGATCGAGATCGCCGCCAACCTCACGCACCCCCACATCCTGCCGCTCTACGACTCCGGCCAAGCGGACGGCTTTCTCTACTACGTGATGCCGTTCATCGAGGGCGAGTCACTGAACGACCGGTTGCAGCGTGAGGGAAAGCTGCCCATCCCCCAGGCGATCCGCCTCACCGACCAAGTCGCGTCGGCGCTGAGCCACGCGCACGAGCGTGGGCTGGTGCATCGGGACGTCAAGCCCGAGAACATTCTGCTGTCGGGCGACCAAGCGATCGTTGCGGACTTCGGGATCGCGCGGGCGGTGGAAGCGGCGGGCGCCGAACGGCTGACGGGCACCGGGTTGGCGGTCGGGACCCCGGCGTACATGAGTCCCGAGCAGGCGGTCGGCGACAAGCACATCGACGCTCGGAGCGACGTGTACGCGTTGGGCTGTGTCGTCTATGAGATGGTGTCGGGACGTGCGCCGTTCGACGGGGCGACGCCCCAGGAGATGTTGGCCAAGCATGCGGTGGACACGCCCCCGAGCTTGCGGACGAGCGATCCGAACATTCCGCTGTTTCTCGAGCGGGCGGTGGATCGCGCGTTGGCCAAGAGTCCGGCCGATCGATTCCAAACGGCGAGCGCGTTCGCCGAGGCGTTGACCTCGGAGATGGTGGTGGCGCGCGTGGGTGGGCCGCGCTGGCCGCGACGCGTGGCGGCCATTGCGGCTGTTGTCGTGGTGCTCGTGGGGGCCTGGGGGCTGTTCACGCTCGGCGGCGGGTCTGGATACGAGCGCCTGGCGGTGTTGCCACCGGCCAACCTCATGAACGATCCCGAGCAGGAGTACTTCGTTCAGGGAATGCACACCGCCTTGATCTCCGAGTTGCAGCGAGCCGGAGTCGCGGTCATCGCGCGTACCTCGGTGCTGCAATACGAGAACACCCAGAAGCCGATTCGTGAGATCGCGGCCGAGCTGGGCGTCGACGGGCTGATAGAGTCCTCCGTCTTTCGAGCAGGGGACAGTGTGGAGATGGAGGTCCGCCTGGTTGACGGCGGGACGGAGCAATATGTGGCGGAGCCCATCACCCGCGGAGGCCAGCTCCGCAACGTGATCGCGCTCTACCGCGACCTGAGTAGGGCGATCGCCTCGGAGATCCACGCCGCATTGACGCCGCAGGCAGAGGCCCATCTGGCGAGCGCTCGGCCCGTTGATCCGCAGGCGTACGATGCCTACCTCAAGGGCTGGTTCCACCTTGAGCGGGGGACGCCGGCCGACCTGGACCAGGCACTCGACTACTTCCAGCGGGCCTTTGTGCTCGATTCCACGTATGCCCCTGCACAGGCAGGCATTGCCCACGTGTGGGCCAACCTGGCAGGGTTGGGGTTCGTATCGCCTGAGGAGGCAGCGCGCCACGTGAGCGCCGCCGCACAGCGGGCCTTGGCGCTCGACAGCACGCTCGCGGAGGTCCAAAACGCCGTTGCCGAGGTTCGCTGGAATGAATGGGACTGGCAGGGCACAGAGGCGGCCCTTCGCGAAGCCATCGAGATCAACCCCAACTACACGAGTGCGAGAGTGGGTTACGCGTACTTCCTCGCCGTAATGGGGCGAGTAGAGGAGGCACGGTCACAGTGGGAGAGAGTGCTCGAGTTGGATCCGGTCAACCCAATGTTCATTGCCGGTAACGGAGCCCTGCTGTGTGATGAGCGCCGGTATGCGGAGTGCAGCGAGGCGCTGCAGGCAGCACTGCAGATGGAGCCTGACAACCGCGCCATCTATTCCCACCTCGCCGGAGCGTACCACGGAGCCGGCGACCACGACGAGGCGCTGGCAATGATCCGGACGTTCTTCACCGGTGACCAGGAACTCGACGACGCGCTCGACCTGGGGTATGCAGAGGGCGGGTATCAGGCTGCACTGCGGAGATACGCTGAGACGCTGGCCGCACGCCCGGAGGCGGCAGAGCAACTCTCCTGGATTGTTGCCAACATATATGCCTGGGCCGGAGAAAAGGAACGGACCCTGGAATGGCTCGAACTCGCATACCAGGCTCGTGACCCCAACCTACCCAAGGCCAACTCACCGGACTTCGAACTCGTGCACGACGACCCACGGTACCACGATCTGCGTCGGCGGATGAATCTGCCGCCGTAGTTTCCAGCCCCGGGCGGCGCTCGGGGATTTCAGTTTTTGGGAAGGTCTGTGGGAAGGTCTGGCTGCCAACAAATGCAAAGGAATGAAGAAGAAAGAAGACGGCAGCGTCACCAACCGCGTCTCACTGCAACGCTTTGCAAAGGAACGCAACGACAAGCACAAACTCGCGAAGAACTTGAAAACCGCCGGGAGCAATCCCTTGGGGGTTGATCTTCGCATCGGCGGCGGCCGATGCTCGATCCGCTCGCCTGCGCTTCGCGTCGAATCCCCGGCCCTCCGTTGGAGTTACGCGATTACCTTCGACAGGGTTGGGAAGGTTTTGGGAAGGTGTTCGTTGCTCGCGTGCGCTTCGCGGCAAGTCCCCCGCCCTCTGCTTAAACCGGTTACATCGCGTGCATCCGGTGATCACACCCGAACAGGTAGTGACAGATCGGAATCGTGTCGTGGAACGTACAGGATACCGCGAAGAAGAGGATGACCAGCAGCAACCCCGCGATGACCTTCCGATGGTGCTTGTCGATGGTCGCGGACATGGCAGTCATGGCACTCGCCCCCCCTGCTTTCCAAGGATTCGATGGAGCCGGTCGGGTCCCTCACGGTCGACCGACGGACGGACGTCGCAGCATCATATGGCGGGTCGTCGATCCCTGCCACTCCAGTTCCACCACTTGACGTGACATGGGCACTCGCGGCTCGCTACTCACGACCTGCAGCCGACAGCCAAGTCCCAGCTAGACGCTAGTATCAAACGCTTGCACTCTCACGCTCCCGTGTCACATTGCCAAGACAAATCCCACCGCGGGGAACCATGCCGTCCGTCAAAATGGTCGCCGAGAAAGAAGCCACCGGCAGGGTCAAGGAGCTGTACGAGGAGATAAGGCGCGAGCTCGGCATTGACTTCGTGCCAAACATGTACAAGGTGATGGCACCTAGCCCGGCCTACCTGGAAGCCACCTGGAACAAGATCAGGACAGTGATGAAACAGCGGGGCAAGCTTGACCCGCTGACGAAGGAGATCATCGCCGTCGCTGTCTCAGCAGTGAGCGGGTGTAGGTACTGAATTGAGGTCCACACTTCCGCGGTGCGGAAGCTCGGCTTAGACGATGAAGGGGTGTTAGAACTCATGGCGGTGGTGGACGTCTTCGCTGGCCTGAACAAACTGCTGGACGGGCTTCAGGTACCGATGGACGAGAAACCGTGGTACGGGTGAGGCTAGGGTCCGGAATGCCGTGAGCATTCCTCGATCAAGCGCACACGAGGCCTGCAGACCGTGAACCCAGCGATTCAGCCCGTCTGGACACCGGGCACCTTGTCCGGCAGCGCTGGTGTCGCCGAGGCGATAGCGGCAAAGGACTTCACCAACCTCTATCGCACGAGTTGCTACTTCCGTGACAAGGAGCGGTATCGGGCGTTCTGTGCGATGTATGCAATCATGCGCGTGGTCGATGATCGCGTCGATGACCTACTGGCCGCGCCTCGCTCCACAACGTATGCCACTGCCCAAACCCGCGAAGCGGTGACAGCATGGCATCGCGCGGTGAGGCGCTGCCTCTCAGGTGGCCAGCCCGGGCCGGAGCAGGTGCGGGCATGTAACCATCCGAACGCCAGAGAGCTGCTGCTTGCGCTTTCCGATGCGGTCGAGCAGTTTCGCGTGCCTGTGCGGCTGTGGGACGACTTCTTTGCCGCCATGCTCCAAGACCTCAAGGGCAAGAGCTTCGCGACCTACACCGAGTTCCTCGCATACACGGACGGGGCAGCGGTCGCCCCGACGACGATCTACCTGTATCTCGTTTCTTCGGAGCACCGAAAACACGAGATGGCGTTTGCGCCTCCGGACGATTTCGACATCGCGCGGTGTGGGAGTGCTCTGGGCCGCTTCGCGTATCTCGCCCACATCCTCCGCGATCTACGCCAGGATCTCATGGCTGGCGAGCAAGGACTGCTCTACTTGGCGACCGAAGACATGGCGGCGCACGACGTGACACTTGCCTCGCTTAGGCGTGAAGCGCGAGCACGATCTTCCGGACCGCAGCTACGAGCCCTCGTCCGGGAGCTGGCCAACCGTGCCACGACCTTGGCCTCGACGGGACGCGGCTATCTCGCGACGCTACACGGCAGGCTTAGCATGGATCGGGCCTTTGTGCTCGAATTGATCGTGCGGATCTACGAAGCCGGGCTCAGCAAGATCGCTTCGTGCTCACACGACGTCATGCAAGAGCGGCACCGGCTCACCAGCGACGAGAAGGAACGGATCGCCATCCAGACTGCCACCTCCCAACGGCTCATTGGGATCGACGTAATTGGAGGACAGTGAGCGTGGCAGCCGCCTATCACACTCATCAGGTGCCCCCGAATCCGACTGTCACCTCTCCTGCTTCGAGACGCTGGCTGCACGCCCGGAGGCCGGAGAACCACTGTCCTAACACGTTCCCAGCATTTATGCCCGCGCAGGAGAGAAAGAATGGACCCTGGAATGGCTGGAGCAGCCCCGAGCGTCACACGGCGCTCGGGGGGTTCGGTTTTGGAGGGTAGCGCGACCGGAGCTTCTTGGGGTTCGGCGATGATCGTCGCCATCTGTCTCATGGCTGCCGGTCCGGTCGCGGTTCAGCCGCAGGACCCCGCGGGCGAGCCTATGGACGCCGCCGAGTACGTCCGCCGTTCCCTGGGGGCGTTTCCGATCGTATGTCTGGCGGAGGGAGGACACGCGGCCCGGGAACCCCATCGGTTTCTGCAGCGACTCCTGTCCGACACCGCCGTTCTAGCGGCGGTCGATGTCATCATCGTCGAGTTCGCTGCCGGCCGACACCAAGCGGTGCTGGATGCCTACATCCGAGGGGAGGACGTCACATTCAGTGCGCTGAGCCGAATCTGGCGGGATACCCAGCAGTCACCCGTCGGTCCGTGGGACAGCCCGCTCTACCAGGAATTGCTACGCGTGATCAGGGATGCGAACCGACTGCTACCGTCGAGCCAGCAGGTCAGGGTCTTGGCCGGAGATCCTCCCATCGACTGGGAGGCAATCAGGACGCGGGACGAGTTCACGGCCGCCAGGATCCCGAGGGATCCGTACGTGGCCAAGTTGGCGATGGAGCAGGCATTCGTGCGGGACAAGACCGTCCTGATCCTCTTTGGCGGCGCCCACCTTCCGCGGATCCCCATCGCGCCCGGCGATCCGAGGAACTCCCTGACCCACCGCATTCTTCTCCGACATCCCGGTACCGTCCGGGCCATCGGGTTCCTGAATCCTGAGAACCTCGGCATTGAGAACCGGATCGATCAGTTTGAAGCGGGAAAGGTCTACCCCACGGACGGCCACTGGGTGGGCGGACTCGATGCTGCTCGGTTCTTCCCAATGGTATACACACCGGTGGTCGACACCACGACCGGTCGACAGGGGATGCAGCCGATCAGGCTGTACACAGACCGCAAGGTGAGAGAGTTGTTCGACGCCCTGATCTTTGTGGGCCCATCGAGCCAATGGGAGATCGTGCCGGCATCGCTCGACGCGGAACGGGACGCGGCATACATCCAGGAACTGCACCGCCGCAGCATGATTCGCTTCGGAAGACCCCATGACACCAGAGGGGACCAGCGTCGCGGGGAAGACGCACTCGGCATCGGAGGGTAGCGGCCGCTGCGGTCGGTGCTCGCGGGCGCCTCGCCGAATCCGGAGGTGGCAGCCGAGCTCCGCCGGGGAATCGGGACGGAGAGTTGCTTCAGGTGTCACTTGGTGCACGGCCCGGCGGCTCTTGCGAAGGAAAGATGGACAACCTGGGGGGGCCTGCCTGAGCAAGGACCCCGCCGAACGGCCGGACGCACGTCGCCTCGGCGAGATGTTTGACGCCTGCGGGCTTGGTGAGACGTGGAGCGAAGAGCGTGCAACTGAGTGGTGGAAGCTCCACATGCCGGCCGGGGATCTGAGTTCGGGCAACGGGGGCGGCCAACCGACGGGGGTACTCGTCCCGGCGTAGACGCTGCATGCCCCCGGGAACGTCGGGCTCCTGCTTCTCCTGGCACTCAGCTCCGCGGTTGCTGCCGTGCTTCTCGGCCGCGCCGACGCGGGCTTCGTGCTCGGCGTCCTCCTCGGACCGATTGGCGTGACGATCATCCTCGCTCGACGCCGCGCCTGGGAAGCGCGCTGGAGCTGGAGCGCTGGTCGGAAGGAAGACGCCAGATCGGAAGGAAGACGCCAGAAAGGAATAGGCGTTTCGGGAACGGCGTGGCCACGACTGAGCCGTCTGGGATGCTGTGATCAGTGAACCCGTGCCGCCGGCGCTCCTCCCCGCCTCAGACCCTGAACCAGTCCAGCAGTCAACACCACCACCGCCACCATCTGCACCAGGTGAAACACGCCGTTGTGGTCGAACGGCACGCCCAGCGTGAACCGCACCGACTCCGTGGCCTGGATCGCGGCCGCCACGATGTTGAGCACGATCGCCACCGCCACGACGCCGGCACCGGCGAGCTTCCGCCCAGTTGCGAGCCGCACATACACCGCGAGAGCGAACAGCATGGCGACCGCCTCGTAGAGCACGAACACGAGGAACGAGCCGCTTACCGCCTGCGTCACCAGAAAGAACAACAGGCCGAGCGACACCAGCAGTGGCAGCATGCGCCGCGCCATGTGCTGACCCTTCCAGTCATGGATGGCAGCGGCCGCAAACAGGGCCACTACCAGGCCGAGCGCGAGAAACAGCGGACGCCACAACAGGTCACGCGTCGACTCGCTCATCTCGATCCCGTGCGCCACCGTGCCGAGCCCGGCCGCAAAGGCGAGGATGCCCAGCACCCACGACCAGAGCCTCACCCTGCGCGGATCGGAACGGCGGTGCCGCCTGAGCAGCGCGATAGAGCCGAGCGCGATGAGCGCCAGGACGGCGTCGGTGACGGCCGTGGTTTGCTCGGTGGGAATGTCCGTGAATGTCATGCGCTCAACGGTGTGGCGTCACTCCGTTTGCCGCAAGCCGGAGCGCCATCCTGCCCTGCTACGCCTTCTCCGCCAACCGCTCTTGCGCGTATCCCGTTACCATGCCGACCATACCCATGAGACCCATGTTCTTCCCCATGGAGAGTTCCTTCCCAAACAGCTCGTACACGATCTCCGTCGGCACGGCAGCAACCTGCTCCAGCGGGACACCGGACAACGTGTCTCCCAGGACCGCCGCCATCGCCATGGCGGAAATCCCCTGGGGGTTGTCGACGGCGAAATGGAACGTGAGTGAGCCGTCATCGTTGGGTACCGGGAACACGTAGGCTTGCGACTCGCACGCCGGGACCTT
>JAOTWK010000123.1 GCA_029862935.1 Gemmatimonadota bacterium
GCGAAGACTCCCAACCGCGTGTCCAGGGTTTCGCGGTTCTGCAGGTCATACGAGTACTTCCCCTTCCAGCGGAAGCTCTCCCCCTGACGCCGTTCGACTCCGCGAAGATCCGCGCCCTGATCCGCCAGTCGCTGAAGCTCTTCCTCGGGAAAATCGTCGCCAACGACGCCCACGATCTGCACAGGGTGAAACATCCCTGCCGCGTAGGTGAAGAACACCGCTGACCCACCAAGGGCGTCCGCGGTCGCGCCGAACGGCGTCTCGACCGAATCCAATGCAATGCTCCCGACGACCAGAAGACTCATGGCTACATCCGTTCCGGCGCCGACACTCCAAGCAGCGCCAATCCGTTCGCGATCACGATCTGCGCGGCTCGTGCCAATACCAGACGCGCCCGCTCGACGCGCTCGCCCGAACCCAAGACCCGATGATGGTGGTACCACGCGTTCACGAGCTTCGCCAGTTCCTCGAGATAGGCGATGATCCGATGGGGCTCGAGGTATTCGGCCGCCTTTTCGACGATCATCGGGAACTCGGCAAGCCGCTTGATGATTTCTTGCTCGCTGTCTTCGGAGAGCGCAGTCAGATCTGTTCCGGCCGTCACTACCGCGTGCGGTGCCACTCCCGCCGTGCGAAAGATGCCCGCCATGCGCGTGTGGGCGTACTGCACATAGTAGACCGGGTTCTCTTCGGACTGCTTGGTCGCCAAATCGATGTCGAAGACGAACTGCGTGTCCCCCCGTCGCATGAGGAAGAAATACCGAGCGGCGTCCACACCGGTTTCCTCGTACAGATCCCGCAGCGAGACGAACTCCCCGGCACGTTTCGAGAACCGGACTTCTTCACCGTGACGCATCACGCGCACGAGCTGGACGATGACCACGTCGAAGAACTCGGCAGGTGCCCCGAGGGCGGCGAGGGCGGCACGCATCCGCGGCACGTATCCATGGTGGTCAGCACCCCACACGTCTATCGCAACGTCGAACCCTCGCAACAACTTCGTTCGGTGGTACGCGATATCGGGCAGAAAATACGTGTACGTCCCGTCGCTCTTCCGAAGCACCCGATCTTTCGCGTCACCAAAGCGCGACGTATCGAGCCAGAGGGCACCGTCGCGCTCATAGACCAACGCACGCTGCTGCAGCGCATCGAGTGTCTCCGCAATGCTATCATCGCCGTAGACGTCCTGCTCGCGGCACACGACGTCGAACCGCACGCCAAAATCCGCAAGGTCGCGGTCCTGTTCCTCCCGCTGCACCAGGACCGCGATGTCACGACACCGGATCGACCCTTCGTCGTCGGGCAGGTCGGCGAATTTCTTGCCCTGCTGAGAGAGCACGTCGGCGGCGAGCTCCTCCAAGTAGGCGCCGTGATAGCCGCCCTCCGGGATCGCCGCGTCGCGTCCGACGGCCTGTTGCACGCGGGCCCACAGGGATCGGCCCAGTCGGTCAATCTGGAGCCCCGCATCGTTGACGTAGAACTCGCGGGTTACCTCGTGGCCTGTCGCTTCGAGGAGAGCGGCAATGGCGTCGCCGAGCGCCGCACCCCGACCGTGCCCGACGTGAAGGGGACCGGTCGGATTCGCAGAGACGAACTCCACGTTGACGCGCGTCCCAGCACCGGCAGACGAGTGGCCGTAGCGGTCAGCTTGCTGCACGACGCGTTCGATCACGCTTGCGAGCGCCGTGTCCGCAAGCCAGAAGTTGATGAACCCCGGGCCGGCGATCGCGGTCTTCTCGATCACGCCGGGCGGGACGTCGAGCGCGTCGACGATCTTCGAGGCGAGCGCACGGGGATTCTCCCCCGTCGCTTTCGCCAGCTGAAGTGCAACGGCGGTCGCCAGGTCACCGTGCGACCCATCCCGCGGTCGCTCGAGGCGAATGTCCGTTCCCGCGTGGCCCAGCGCCGTGAGTGTCGCGCTCAGTGCCTCGCGGAGCCGATCCGCTCCGGTCAGGACTTGGCCCCCGGATCTTTGGATTCGGACGGCGGGGAGGGCTTCTTCGGGCTCTTCGCCGGACCGTCGGGAGCCGGCGCTTCTGGCTTCGTGCCGCTCCGCTTGTAATCGGTCTCGTAGAACCCCGACCCCTTGAACACGACACCAGCCCCTCCAGTGATCACGCGCTCGCCCCGCGTTCCGCATTGGGGGCACTTGGCGCGCGTGTGATCACTGATCTTTTGAAGTTTGTCGTAGGTGTGTCCGCATTCGGGACAGCGATAGCCATAGGTGGGCATTGAATCGGAATCCGTAACTATATATGAATGGCGAACTTAGCCAGCCACGTCGCGGTGGTCAAGCCGGTGCGCGAAACGTACCCCACGCCTCGCGCAAAGTATCGGCGATCTCACCGACGCTCGCGCGGGCGCGCACGGCGTCAATGATTGGGGGCATGAGCACGGCATCACGGAGAGCGGCTTCCCTGAGGGCGTCGAGTGCACGCCGCCACACGTCCGGCCCGCGGCGTCCCCGGGCGGCGCGGAGGCGGACGACCTGCTGGTCCTCGAGCGTCACATAGTCCGGTTGCTCGAGTTTACGGGGCTCCTCCGACTCGCTGAAGCGATTGACGCCGACGATGTTCACGGCTCTGGACTCGACGTTCCGCTGATACTCGTATGCCGACTGCGCAATGGCGTCCTGGAAGAACCCTCGCTCAATCGCTCGCGCCGCGCCGCCCATCTGCTCGATTTCCGTGATTAGGCTCCCGGCCTCCCGCGCCAACTCGCCAGTCAGGTATTCGACGTAGTGCGAACCTCCGAGCGGATCCACAGTCTGCGCGGTCCCCGACTCGTGCGCGAGCACCTGTTGCGTGCGGAGCGCCAGGCGCGCCGCATCGGCGGACGGCAGCGACAGCGCCTCGTCGTAACTGTTGGTGTGCAGCGACTGCGTCCCCCCGAGCACGGCGGCAAGTGCCTGCACGGTCACCCGAACGACGTTGTTCAGCGGTTGCTGCGCCGTGAGCGTTGATCCGCCCGTCTGCGTGTGGAACCGCAGCCGACAGCTCTTGTCGGTGGCGCCGTAACGTTCCCGAAGGAGCGTTGCCCACAGGCGTCGGGCTGCACGAAATTTCGCGACTTCTTCGAAGAGATCATTGTGTGCCGCGAAGAAGAATGACACCCGCGGAGCGATGTCGTCGATCGGGATCCCCACCGCTAACGCCGCGTCCAAATACGCGAGTCCATTCGCGATCGTGAATGCCAGTTCCTGGACCGCGGTAGCGCCTGCCTCCCGCATGTGATACCCACTGACCGAGATCGGATTGAAGCTCATGCCGGCGTCGGCAACGAAGCGGAACACGTCGGTCGTCAGTCTGAGCGACGGCTCGATCGGAAAGATGTACGTCCCGCGCGCTACATACTCTTTGAGAACGTCGTTCTGGATGGTGCCCCGCAGCGCCGTCCGGTCTACGCCCCGCTCCTCGGCGGCAACGACGTACATGGCAAGCAGAATCGCCGCAGTGGCGTTGATCGTCATGGACGTGGAAACGCGATCGAGCGGAATGTCCGCGAAGACTAGCGCCAAGTCGTCGACCGTGTCGATCGCCACCCCGGCGCGGCCGACCTCCCCTTCCGCAATCGGCACATCGGAATCGTATCCCATTTGTGTAGGGAGATCGAATGCGACCGACAGTCCGGTCTGACCCGCCGCCAACAGCTCGCGAAACCGCACGTTCGTCTCTTCCGCCGTGCCGAACCCCGCATACTGCCGCATGGTCCACAGACGGCCGCGGTACATCGTGGGGTGAATACCGCGCGTGAACGGAAACTCCCCTGCGTTCTCAGGGCCGTATACCTGCTCGAGAGGGAGCCCTGACGGGGAGCGTCGCTCCTCGGTCACTGCACGGCTGCCGCGTCGACCTCGTTCACGATCCGCTCGACGAACGCAACATCTTCCGTGGAGCCCAACAGCAGCGGCGTCCGTTGGTGCAGGTGAGTGGGTACGATGTCGAGAATGGGGCGGACCCCATCCGACGCCCGCCCGCCGGCCGCCTCGGCGATCAACGCGAGCGGCGCGGCTTCGTACAGGAGGCGCAGCTTGCCTTGCGGCGACTTCGAGTCCGCCGGATACATGAACACGCCGCCCGCCAACAGGTTGCGATGAAAGTCAGCCACCAACGACCCGATGTACCGTGCGTTCTTTCGGGTCGACAGGTCCTCGACACCCTTGAACAGCCCAACGACACGGCGATAGCCGTCAGTCCACCGCCGGTAGTAGCTCTCGTTGATCGAATAGAACCTTCCAACCGGCGGCGTCCGGATGTTGAACGTGTGCAGGCGAAACTCGCCGATGGTGGGATCGAGCGTGAAGAGATGCACCCCATGTCCAGCTGTGTACGCGAGCACCGTGCTCGACCCGTAGATGACGTAGCCCGCGGCCACCTGCTTCTTGCCGGGCTGCAGGCAGTCCTCGAGGGTACCCGGACCGCTCTTCGTCACTCGCCGATGAATCGAGAAGATAGTGCCGATCGAGACGTTGACGTCGATGTTCGATGACCCGTCGAGTGGGTCGAACAGCACTACGTACTTTCCGGAGTGCGGCCCGTCAGTGATGGGTACCGGTTCTTGGTCTTCTTCCGACGCCATCACACACACACGTCCCGAAAACCCCAACGCCTGCTTCATCATGTCATTGGCGAGCACATCGAGCTTCTGTTGCTCTTCGCCCTGCACATTGGTCTCACCGTAGGCACCGAGGACGTCGACCAACCCTGCCCTGCGCACGTACCCCGAAATGACCTTCGCCGCTAACGCGATGTCGTAGAGCAAGCTGGTGAGGTCACCGGTGGCCTCAGGGTACAGTCGTTCCTGCTCGAGGATGAAACGTTCGATCGTAACAATTGACGAATCCGACACCCTAACCTCCCACCCGGAGTCCTGAAGTCTGTGTGCAGAATTGAAAAGTAACTACCGTCGGTCTCGATGGTTACCGCGCCAGCGCGATCCGTGCGCCACACGTCGATACGGTGCATCCGTAAGCGGTCGAGCACGGCAGGTGCCGGGTGTCCATACCGGTTCCGACCCACGCTGATCACGGCGGCCTGCGGTGCCAGCGCCCTCAACCACCCCTCGCTGGTGCCACCTGCCGAGCCATGATGGCCGACCTTGAGCACTTCCGCGCCTGTCACTGTCTCGAGCAGGGCTCGCTCCACCGTCCGTCCGACATCCCCCGCAAGCAGGGCGTCGAAACACCCATAGCGAAGATGGATCACCAGCGAGTTCTCGTTCGGCACCAACTGACGCTCGATCCATTGGGCCGACGGGTGTAACACGGCCATCACGACGGAGTCCACAACGATCGTGTCGCCGGCACGGGCCGGTAGCCACGGAACTCCGCCGGCATCGACGCCCGCCAAGTAGTCCCGATAGAGCTGCGACGCCAACGGCTGCGCCGGCTCGATCACCAGCGCGGTCTCGAACTCGCGCAGCACAGCTGGTACCCCACCCACGTGGTCCGCGTCCCCGTGGGTCACCGCAACCAGCGACAGCCTGCGAACTCCATGGCGACGCAGAAACGGTACCACCACCCGGCGCCCGGCATCGTACGCCCCTGACCGCGGTCCGGCATCGATCAAAAGCCAGCGGTTACCCGCCGTTCGAACGACGATGGCATCACCCTGTCCCACGTCCAGCACGTGCAGGGCCACGGTCCCCTCACGACCAGGTTTCGCCCATGCCGCCACCGCCACGAGGAGCCAAGTGACGGTCGCCATCGTTGCGAGAAACCAGCGACCGGGGAGGCGCCATGCGTGACGGGCACGCCACATCCATACCGTCCCCGCCACCACCGCGAGCCATGGAACCGCAAATTCCCAGCCCGGAGCCCCGGTGAGATGTCCACCCGGTACTCGCGCTGCAAGCCAAGCGATCCGCTCGAGCAGCGCGAGCGTTACCCCGCTGCCGCCCGCGAGTACGTCTCCCAATACGAGGCTGGCCAACAGCCCGGGAACGGCAACCGCTGCGACCGGGATCGCCACGAGGTTCGTGAGGAGCCCAATCGGCGCCACCGCGCCGAACGCGTATGCCGTGATCGGGGCCGTGAAGAGCACAGCGCCGAGCGACGACGCGGCGAGTCGCACCCCGGGTCTCCGGCGCCACCGCTGAGGCACGCGCCGCGACCCCCAACTCGTTCCCAGTACCGCCGCCACGGATAGCCACGCTCCGACTTCGGCGGCCGCCGCGGGATTGACCTGCAACACGAGGAGCACGGAGACCGCCAGCACTGCATGCGGCGACGGGTGCCGCTGCCGGGCACGGGCCACTGCGTAGACCGTCACGAATCCGGCTGCGCGGGTGGCCGGCGTCGGGAAGCCAAGCAGAGCCACGTATCCCCACGTGAGCGCGGCAGCTGCGGACCAGCGGTGCCGACGGATCCCGACCCAGCGGCATATCACGACGAGCCACGCGGCGACAATCCCCACGTGTAGTCCGGAAATGGCCAGCAAGTGGGCGACGCCGGCATCGGCAAAGTCGCGGCGGAGCTGCGGCTCGAGATCGAACCGCCGGCCCAACACCAGCGCTTCCACAATCCCTGCGCGCACCCCGTACAGTGACCGCACGCGTCGCGCGATCACATCCCGCACAGCGAATCGCAGTGATCGGCGACGCTCCAGCGACCGGAGGTGGATCACCCGCAGCACGCCGGACGCGTAGTAATCGCCGACCGCCAGCACAACAGATCCCGCCTCAGCGTCACTCCCCTGGATTCTCAGACGGAGGGGACCGTGACATCTCTCGGGGGCATGGATTACTGTGGCCGACGTCGTGCCGCGCGGTCCAAGCGCATCGTGCACACGCACCACCGCGGACTTCCGACCGGCCGTCCACTGCACTCGGCACTCGGTTGCGGCACGTTCTGCGACCACGGTCCCGGCAACGGCACCGACGAACCAAGCGCCCACCAGCGCCCCCCACCATGGGCGCCACCACACCAACGCAACCATCCCGACCGCCGCACACCAAAACACCGCACCTGGTACCAAAACGACGAGGCCGGTCCACAGACCGGCCCCGTAACTCAGCGCAATGTGACCGATCGGTGGGATCACCGATCGGTCGCCTCATCAGTGCGTCTACCCGACCACCGCCAAGTGCGTGCCCGTCGCCGCAGGAACGCCGGAGAACGTGGCCCCACTCGTCCCCACCAACCGGATGGTGCGATAGCTTCCGATCCAGGCGTCCGGACCCTCCACCAATACGACCTTGTTAGTGCGGGTGCGCGTCTGCAGCAGCTCCCCACGCCGGGCACGTTTTTCGACCAACACCTCGTGCGTTGTCCCCACCAGCGCGACGTTGTTGCGACGGGCGCCCTCGCGCACCACCGCGATGAGGCGTTCGAGACGGCGACCAGCAATGGTGTCCGGCACGCCGTCCGGGAACTTGAGTGCTCCCGTGCCATCGCGCGGTGAGTATTTGAACGTGAACGCATCGTCGAACTGCACGTCACGGACGAGACTGATCGTGTGCTCGAAATCCTCGTCGGTTTCTCCCGGAAATCCAACGATGATGTCCGTCGTGATGGCGATTCCAGGTATCGCGCTCCGCAATCGCTCCACGCACTGCAGGTAGACGGCGCGATCATAGCGACGTCCCATTCGTTTGAGCACGCGCGACGACCCACTCTGAACCGGCAGGTGCACGTGCTCACACACCACCTCCACTTCGGCCATCGCCGCTATCGCGCGATCGGTGAAATCGGTGGGGTATGGGCTCGTGAACCGAACCCGGCGAATCCCGGAAACGAGGCCAACCGCGCGCAGCAGCTCGGCAAAATCGGCGGTCCCGTCGTCGTAGCTGTTTACCGTCTGACCAAGCAGCGTAACCTCTGAGATGCCCGAGGCAGCCAGTCGCTCGACTTCCCCCACGACGTCCTCGAGTTTACGACTCCGTTCGCGGCCCCGCGTCATCGGAACCACGCAGAACGTGCACCGATAATCGCACCCGCGCTGGACGGTGACGAAGGCGCTCGGCTGCCCAGCGGGGCGATGCGGTGGCACGTCTTCGTAGTGCTCCCATGATTTGAACTCGACGTCGGCGACACGGGTCCCGGACTGTGCGCTGACGATGAGATCGGACAGGCCACGATACCCGTCCGGCCCCACCACCAGATCGACGTGCGGCGCATCGTCGAGCAACAGGTCACCCAGTCGCTGTGCCATGCACCCCACGACTCCGAGCACGACCCCGGGCTTCTTGTACCGTTTCAGCTCACCCATGCGTCCGAGGACCCGCTGTTCCGCGTTGTCCCTCACCGCGCACGTGTTTACCAGCAGCACGTCCGCAGATTCCGGGTCATCGGTCGGCTCATACCCGTATCGGCCGAGTTGACCGAGGATCAACTGGGAGTCGGCAACGTTCATTTGGCAGCCGTACGTCTCGAGGTACACTCGTCTTGGCATCGGGATCAGGCGGCGGGAATGGCTCGGAGGTCTCCGTCCGGCAGCGCGCTCAGGTGGGCGGAGAACCGAGCGGTCGTCGCCACATCCGTGGGTACCGCCACTGTCAGATAGTCCCCGGTGAGTCCTTCGAATCTCCCGCGGGCTCTCTGCAGGATGACAATGTCGGCCCGCTCGCCATCGCGTCGGCGACGGTATTGCGAGCCCTTGCACGATGCCAGGGCGCGAAGCTCGGAAGCACGCGATGCGGTCACCTCGGGATGCACGGGGGGGCCAATCCGCCGTGACGCGACGCCCGGTCGCTCGGAGTAGGGAAACACGTGCAGATACGTGAAGGGGAGCGTATCGACCAGTGTCACCGTCTCGGTGAAGTCGTC
>JAOTWK010000124.1 GCA_029862935.1 Gemmatimonadota bacterium
ACGCTGGCCCTCCCTGACACCGCATCGGCGTTGACTACATGCTGCTATTCCAGATGTCGCGGTAGATCATCCACTTACCATTAAGGTTCTTCCACACCGCCATGTACCGTCCGTGGTCCTGGTGCGAGCCGTCCGGTGCCGTGACGACGAACGTGCCCGATTCGACGACCCAACCATCCGCCTCCATGATCTCCATCACCTTGATCTTCTGCTGCGATCCGCCAGACGCCTCCAGCGCGCTCATTAGCACTTCCGTGATGGCTGCGCGACCTTCCGCCGGCTCCGCTCCAGGCGCCATGAGGACCGCGTCTTCCGCATAGAGGGCCGCGACGCCGGCAGCATCGCCCGCGTTCCAAGCAGCGGCCCACGCCTCGGCTCCTTGGTGGATTGCTGCCTTGGCACCTGAATGGTGCTCTGTGTGCTGTTCATGTTGTTCGTGCTGGCCCAGCGCGGCCGAGGGAAGAGCGAGAAAGGCCCCGCACAGGATGGGTACTAGTGAGCGCATACTGAAGCCTCCGTTGTGAGATGAGCGCGGGATACCGCCCGAGAGCCTCCTCACCCCACAACCGCGCAACCCAAGAGAATCACGGCAGCAAGACTGTGTCAACCGCGTGCGCGGTCAAACCTCCGTGCGCAGGGTCATCTGGGGTACACTCGAGCAGATCTGGAGACTGGGGATCAACGGATGGTGGCACGGCACCGCACCGATGCCGTGGCGAATCACTCTCCAATCACCTTCTTGATGGCAGCGGCAACATCGTCCACGGTGCCCGTTCCGGTCACGATCGTCAGCACTCCCCGCTCGCGGTAATGCCCGACCAACAACGCCGTTGACCTCCGGTACCTCTCAAGTCTCTGTTTGATTACCGCGGCCGTCTCATCACTGCGCCCTTCCGCAGATGCCCTCGCGAGCAGCCGCCGGATGAGCTCGTCTTCGGGAACGTTGAGTAGCAGGACCGCCCTCACCCCCTCTCCCCGCTCGACGAGCATGCGGTTTACCTCCTCCGCCTGTCGTATGGTGCGAGGGAACCCGTCCAACAAGACCCCCTGGGCAGACTCCGGGGACGCGAGCTGCTGCTTTACCAGCTGTAAGATGACGGCGTCCGGCACCATCGATCCTCGATCCATGTACTCTTTCGCTTGGCGACCCAAGTCCGCATCCCGCTGCACCGCGTCACGGAGCAGATCGCCCGTGACGATCCTCATCATGCCGAGGCGATGGGCGAGGAGTTCCCCTTGGGTGCCTTTGCCGGAACCGGGGGGACCGAGTAGGATCACGTTCATGCGCTGGTTGCTCGTCCGTTTGTGACCACGGAGCGATAGAACAGTTGCCCTTCGAGGTCAAGGTGTGGGCAAAATGTCAGAGCCCCGGCGTCACCGCCGGGGCTCTGGCTACGTCCAGTGGCGCGATGGGGTCAGGGCGTCATATAGCCGTCCGAGAGCGTCCGCATGAATGCAACGAGCGCAGCTTCGTCTCCCGGTGACAACCGAAGGTTGCCCAGCTCGGCCGTGTTGACGTTCATGGCTACCTCGGGTGCCGGCCAACAGTCAGCAGCCATGGCCTCTGCAGCGGTATAGCGACTGGGACACGTCGGCTTCACGTCGCGCGTGTTATAGAAGTGCACGATCTGTTCGAGCGACTTGAAATAGCCGTTATGTCCGAACGCTTTCACGTCTGTCGGCGAGGGACGCCGATCCACGTTTCTCAGCGTCGGCACCTTATGCTGCCCCATGAAGTCTGGGGCCAGATCTACATAGTCGGGTCGTGTCTCGAGAAACCCACCGAGTCCGTAGTCGATCCAGCCAAGACCGTCGGGGTTGAACTCCGTCATCCCATACCACGGGTTCTCCGGGTTCGCCGGGATGCCGAGGTTGTCGAACGTGAAGTCGGTGAAGAGCGCGGGTTCCATCTTCCCTTTGCCGAGCAAGTGGCACTTCTTACACTTGCCCTTTCCACGAAACAGCGCGAGCCCCTTCTTCTCGAGCTTGGTCAGCTGTGCTATGCCTGCCACGTACGCGTCAAACTTCGACGTGAAGGCGTTGGACTCCGGTGACGCCTCGTACGCTGCGATCGACAGCGCAACCGCATCGTAGGCCTCCTCTACATACTGTTCCTCACACAGTTCGTCCTTCCACACCGCCTTGAAGAGTTCCGCATAGTCCGAGTTGCAGACACGTGTGATGACCTCAGCCATGTCCGGCAAGCCCTGCTCGACGGGGTTGAGGAACGGACCTCGTGCTTGATCGGCGGCGGGATTGCCAAGGTCTTCACCAGTCGCTCGGCCGTCCCAAAAGTTGCCCCCGACGAAGAGGTCGCCGTCGTAGTGCAGCACCGGACTCAGAGTTGCGTAGGCCGAGCTGGGCGGCTTCCTGTTGCCGAACCGGTCCAATACCGAGCCCTCATACACGGCACCGTGGGCATTGAGGTCAGAGTCGGGACCAGTAAACCCCCACTCAGGATCATGGCATGACGCGCACGACTGGTTGCCGTTGACGGAGAGGCTTGCGTCGAAGAACAGAAGCCTGCCGAGCTCGACCATGTCAGCGTCGAGTACGGGTCCGTCACCCGACTTCTTGAGCGACACCTCATCAGGGTTTGTGAGGTCATGGTCGGCGCAGGCAACACACAATGCTGCGGTCAAAACCCCTAAAGTGAATCGAGTCCTAGACATAACTATCTCCCTATGTTGTATCTGCCGGGCCCGGGCGTTCGCGTCGAAGAAGGGGTGTTGGTGAGCGTGACGCACCGGCATCCAGTCGCGTGTCGCACACCATGCAGTTGCGATGCTGAAGTGTCAGTGAAGAGACTGTGAACTATCGTGTTGCATTCATCCCTCACACCTAGCAGAATCCGTTCTTCCCCTGTGTGACGACGATGTTCGAGCGTTCGGCGCGATTGAGCTTCTCGCGTCTCGAAAGCTTCGAAGCCTTGTGCACCATGGCCTGGCCGCTACAGCTTGAGCATGCGAGAGGGGGCTGGCAACACAGTACAGGCCCTGATCGGCTGGGGCCACACGAACAAGGATTGCCAAACATGAACTGCTTTCGGTATTTCATTCCGCTCGTTGCCGTCATGACTTTGGCGACAGCGAGCCTCAGGGCTCAGCAGCTCGATCTCGACGCCGCCAACTGGCTGGCCGGTTGCTGGAGCGCCGGGTCGAGCGAGCGCGTGGTAGAAGAGCAATGGATGGCGCCGCGGGGTGACCTCCTGGTCGGCATGTCGCGCAGCATCCGTGACGGCGTTGCGACCGGTCACGAGTTTCTGCTGATCCGTCGCACCGACGGCGGCGTGATCCTATCCGCGCACCCGTCCGGTCAACAGCCAGCGGACTTCGTTGGGACAGTCGTCACAGACCAAACGCTCCGCTTCGTGAATCCGTCGCATGACTTCCCCCAGAAGATCGAATACCACCGTATATCGCAGGATCAGGTCACGGCAAAGGTGTTTGGGGAGGTCGACGCCGAGACACCAGCGTTCGAACTGCAGTTCGAGCGCGTGCCGTGCGGGGCTGCCGAGGGACACTAGCGCCGTGTCTCCGCTGTTGATCGCTTCCACCACGCTCATCACACTCGCGCTGGTATTCTATTCCCTGGGAGTCTGGTCCGAGCGGATAGTGCGCTATTTGAGACCGTGGCACGTAGCCGCGTTCTGGACCGGCTTCTTCTTTGACGTGTCTGGCACGTTGGCGATGCATCGGCTGGCGGAGGGGCGTTTCGATCTGCGAGATTTACACACACTCACCGGTCAGATCGCCCTGTGGCTCATGCTCATCCACGCCGTCTGGGCCACTTGGGTGACTCGCAAAGGGAGTGACAACGCACGGACAGGCTTTCACCGATACAGCCTGCTTGTGTGGCTCGTGTGGCTGATCCCATACGTCGGTGGGATGTACCTCGGGATGAGTCGGTGACGCAGCGCGCTCGGATCGGCATTCTGGTAGCTTCGCCTCGAGAGGCTGGAACACCATGACGAAACGGATGACCCGAGAAGACGCTGAGGCGTTGCGCCGCGACCCCAGGCACTGGCACCTGGGCATCCTTTACAGTTGCCGTCAGGATCCGCGCGTCGTCGTCCGCAATCGGTGGTTCTTCGGCTGGACATGGAACTGGTCACACCCGATGGTTTTGCCCGCCATCGTCGCTGCCGTGCTGCTAGTGTTGGTCCCAAGTCTGTATGTAACAACGCGCGTGACTCCGTTGGCGGGCTTCGGCACCGCGATGGGCACCGTCGCCGTCGTGGTATTGTTGGGCTATCGGAGCGCCACGGGACCTCGGGCTTAAGACGCGCATTTGGGTCATGTGACACTAGGCGCCGGTGGTGTGGCGCACCAGATACGGAGTGATCGACATGAACGACCGCTCGTGGGAAATCCTCAATAGCTATGCCGCACTTTATGAAGCCGAACTCGCCGCTGGGCGTCTCAACTCGGTTGGCATTCCGTCCCGCATCGATCAGCATGGCGGCATGGGGGTGTTGGGACCGGGACATGCCGGGAAGAGTGTCCGCGGTGTCACCTTGCTCGTGCCGACTAATCGAGTCGCTGAGGCTCGTACCGCGCTCGACTTGGATGCGGAAGGCGACTGAGCGATTCGAGCATCGCTCACACGCCACATGATTCGCCTACTTCAAGAAGCGGACGCGCAAGCGTACATCGACCTCCGGCGCCAAGCGCTGCTGGAGGCGCCCCTCGCGTTCACTGCCTCACCCGAAGATGACGTGGCGGCATCTGTCGAAGCTGTTCGCGAGCAGCTGCGGCAAACACCCCAGTCCGTCATTATCGGCGCATTCCAAGACGGCCTCGTCGGCATCGTCGGGCTGTATCGCGATCGCCATGCAAAAGCATCACACAAGAGCCACCTGTGGGGCATGTACGTGACACCCGATCATCGTCAGCAGGGTCTCGGATCCCAGTTACTCGAGGCGGCATTGCGGCATGCCCGCACGCTCGCTGGTATCACCTGGGTCCATCTTGGCGTGAGCTCCGCGGCGTCGGAGGCGCGCCGTCTGTACGATCGGGCTGGGTTTCGGGTATGGGGCGCGGAGCCCGATGCCCTGCGTCACGCAGACCAAGCAGTCGTCGAATACCACATGGCGCTGCAACTCGAGAGTGCTGACTCCTAGGAACGACGTGCGCGAGCTTGGCCCAGCCTCGCTTGCTCACGATACTATCTCCAATGGGAGATCTGGTTGAACAGCCAGCGCTTCGAGTTCAAGGGGAGGCTACGCCGTGCAACGACGCGTTGCTAGCTCACTCGTTTCAGCACTGCTCTGCGTCATCGCATGTGCCGGAAAGCAACAAGGCGTCACGGCAGCTGCAGGTGAACGCTCCCATGCGGAGACCTGCAAAGCGCAGGTGGCGGTCGGCAACCCAAATTCCTACGGAGTACTGATCGCGATTCTCGATCGTGGCCGGCGCGTTCAATTGGGGCCGGTCGAGCCCTACGCCAACCGCACCTTCCCGTTTCTGTGTCCCAGGCGGGAGTTCCAGTTCATCCTCGATGTCGGCGACCCTGGAGTCCTACCCGTCGACGCGGCGACCAATCGTGTCCCGTGCTGGCTCACGGACAAGTCCACTGTGTCGAGTGGCCAGGTACTGACGCTCACCGTCCCGGGTGGCTTGGAGGGTCGCCTCGGTTCTAGTCTGTGTCCACGGGCTCGCTGACGAGACCATGCGTTCCGGGCCAACGCACCACGTTCGTCCACCGCTAGTTGAGGCAGATGATGCTTGATTTTCTCAGACGAGTTCTCACTCGTGATCTCACGGCGCTACGCAAGGAACTCAGTGCGTACGCCAAAGAAGAAGTGCTCTGGACCTGCCCGCCGGGCATCCCCAATTCGGCGGGTACACTCGTACTCCATCTCACTGGGAACCTGCAACACTTCGTTGGCGCGCAAATCGGTGGCACAGGCTACCAGCGCGATCGAGCTGCGGAATTCGAAGATCGCGATGTGCCTCTACGCGAGTTGGAGGCGAGAATCGACCGCACCATCGAGGCGGTGAACGAGACCCTCAACGAAATGTCCGAGGAGCAGTTGGCCCAGCCTTACCCCATTGAATTCAAGGGTCTCCGGCTTCCGACCGGCCTCTTCTTGCTGCACCTGACGACACACTTGGCGTACCACTTGGGACAGCTCGACTACCATCGCCGAGCAGTGACTGGGAATAGTAGAGGAGTCGGCGCGCAGTCGATGCCGGAGCTTTTCGGGACGTTGCCCTGATATGCCGTCGAGCCTCGACCTCGCTGACTCAGTTCTCACGGCTTGGCGCACAAATCATCGCGTGACCGTGTTTTTGTTACAGAGCCTGCCGCGCGCACTTTGGTCGCAGAAAGTGCCCGGATGTCCACGCCGCACGGTACGCATGATTGCTGGTCACATCCACAACGCCCGGTGTATGTGGATCAAGTGGTTGGGGCGCGAGCACGGTGTCACGGTGCCGCGGTCGGTCGATCGACATCGGGTAACCCCAGCAAAGCTGATCGCTGCACTCAATCGAAGCGGCAAAGGCATCGAAGCGCTGCTCCAACTCGGACTCGAGGACGGCGGCGTTCTTCCCGCGAAGGTGCCCTACCGCAACGTGCCGAATGACGTCGTGCACGTGCTTGCCTACCTCGTCGCGCATGAGGGCCACCACCGCGGCCAGATATGCTTACTCGCACGTCAACTTGGACACCGGCTACCGACCGAGGTCACCAACGGGCTGTGGCAGTGGTCCAAGCGCGCAGCGGAAGTCAGTTCCTGATGCACATGCGCACAACGAGGAGCCGATGATACCCCCTGGTGCGCTCGCCACCGAGTTGCGCGGACTGCATGCAGAACTGGAGTACGCGTGGGAGGTCGCCCAGGAGGAGCGTCGGTGGAGTCTCTTACAGCCAGCGGTATCGAGTTGGTCCGTGGGCGATCACCTCGAGCACCTGATGCTCGCGGACACCGGCATCTTGAACTGGTTGCACCGTGCGGCACTCGGTGAAGAATTCGACACAGCAGGCCGGCCTTCGAAGATCGGGTACGTGATTCTCGCGACTGGATTCATTCCACGCGGCAAGGGAACGGCACCCGAGCGGACCCTGCCCGAGCACCTCGACCGCGATGTGGTTCTCGATGGCCTTGGTCGAGTTCGACAGTTGGCGGGCGATCTGCAGCAGCGGACCAGCGAGCTCCGGAACACTAGCGCTCGTCGGCGGCACCCAGCGCTGGGATTCCTCAACGCGCACCAATGGACCCGCTTTGCCCACGTGCACCACCGGCATCACCGCAAGATCATGGCAGACATCATGCGGCGGTCGGTGTGACCTCCATCTCTAGCCGAACACCATGGCGTTCCTCGACCGGTTCAAACGGCAGTCCGTAACCCCGACCCAGCACTGGGTGGAAGATCGCTCAGTCTCCCTCGTGGCCGACTTCGACACGTTTTGTCTGTGCGGTGTGGCCCTAGGGGACGTCGTTGAAGGTCTCGGGTTTCTCGGACCCGCTGTCCAAGCTTACGACTTCCCCCGGAAGGGATTAGTCCTGGACGTAGCCGACAGCAGGCTCGAGGGATTCTGTGTCGCGCTTTCCGACGCGGCAACTGACCTCTTCCCGATGAACGTCCAGGCCATATCAGCATTCCGTGGAGTCATTCGCGCCGGAGGTCGCGATTGGCACCCACGTGAGCTGGCGCGGGAAGCTGACTTTCGAGAACTGTGGGGTGAGCCCTACTGGCGGGACGTCGACGATCAGGAGATTCTCTTGTTCTTCGAACTTCGAGATCGGGAGATCCAAGTCGAGTTGACGTTGGCCGGCATGCCGAAGGCTCTCATCATAGGGAAGCCTCTCCTCGCCGACCCGGACCAACGGACGGCCTACGGCGTCACCAAGCCGTGGCCGCCCTAGTTGACGCTCAGCGCCCGAACTCCTTTTCCATGCCTTCGGCCATCCCCTTGAACGCACCCTGCATGGCCTCGCCCATCGCTTCGGCCATCGCCCCAACGGACGCGCCCAGCACCGCTCCCATCATCGATCCCATCGTGCGGTCGAGCTCGATCTTCCACTCCCCGCCCTCTTGTATGAGATGGGTCGCGAACGAGACGGTCGTGGGACCATCCTCGCCCCAATCCGAAAGCGTGGTCTCGACTGTCGCGTCATCACCATCGATCTCGATGTCACCCAACGTGTAGTCCCGCGCAGCCGAGTCGCCGTCGTCTGTATTGACTCGGGCCATGCTCGACTGGCTGACGTACGACATTGCGAGCTCGCCATCACCGGCCTTGCCGGCATCCCAAAATGCGCGCGTAACGGCTCTGACCTCCTCCGCGTTGTTCCCGCATCCGAGGAGTGCCGTGCACGCCAACAACGTGAGGAGATTTCGTGGCTTCATTGTCCGTACTCCCGAGTGACTGGCCGCCATACGTATCCCGGCGTGCACCGTGCAGCTCGGCACGCCACGGGACGAGACTGCGCCAATATGTGGAGCGCACACGCTGACCAATGTGAGCTTGCTCACACCGGTCAGCGCATTCGTCCCGGCGCCTGGACAGGCCCTCGTGCGCGACCCCATCTTTGCCCACACGTCCAATGACCAACAGAACTTGGAACTCGCCGTGGACGCTCACGATCGTGGTCGCCACGCTTGCGGATTTCGCCGTTCGGTTCGCGTTGCCGTTTGATATGAAGCGGGTACTCCTCACCGAGGCCGTGCTGTTTCCAGCGACGGGCTTGGTACTGCTGTGGCTCGTGCGGCGATTTCCGCGTCGACGCGGGTGGAAGCGGGTGCTCCTAT
>JAOTWK010000125.1 GCA_029862935.1 Gemmatimonadota bacterium
CACCGACGCCTCGCGCTCTGAAGGGGAACAGGGAACGGAACTCTGCACTAGAATACCATCATATGCTGGCCTTCGTTCTCGCGCTTCTGTTGCAGCTCACCGCGGTCGACGACCTGGACCGCGCCGTCGAAAGAGGTATAGCCGACGGAGTCTTTCCAGGAGCGGTCGTTGTGGTGGGGACCGGGCATCACGTGCTTACTGCTCGTGGCTATGGGCATTTCTCATGGTCCGACGAGAGTGCGGCCCCGAGCCCGGACAGCAGCCTCTTTGACCTAGCGTCGCTGACCAAGGTCGTAGCCACGACCCCGGCCGTGATGTTGCTCGTGCAAGAGGGAAAGCTCCAACTCGACCGACCGGTGCAGGCCTACCTTCCCGAGTTCACCGGCGCAGGGAAGGCACGCGTGACGGTGCGCCACCTGCTCGAGCACCGCTCGGGGCTCCGGGCGTTCCTTCCACTGCACGAGCGCGCCAGCTCAGCGGAGGAGGCTCGCACGCTTGTCCATACCGAGCCTCTGCGATACCCACCGGGGACACGGACGGTGTACAGCGACTTGAATGCGATGCTCCTCGGGTGGGTGGTTGAGCACGTGTCGGGCGAGTCGCTGGACTCTTTTGTCCGAACGCGGATCCATCTGCCACTTGGCATGGAGCAGACGCGGTATGCACCACCCCGTGGACTTCGCTCGTTGACGGTGCCGGTGGGACTCTGGCGTGGCCATGTGATTGCCGGGGAGTTGCACGATCAGAATGCGGTGCGATTGGGCGGCGTCTCGGGGCATGCAGGGTTGTACAGCACGGGGCAGGACCTCGCGCGCTTCGCCCAGATGCTCCTCCGTGCTGTCGAGGCAGAGAGCACGCTGCTACGAGCCGGAGTGGTCCGACACTTCATTCGGCGGCGTGCAGAGGGCCGTGCGCTGGGGTGGGAGATGCGCGACACGACAGACACGGACAACACGGGCCGGCTGCTGTCGCCGGCAACGTTCGGACACACGGGCTTCACGGGAACGTCGCTGTGGATCGATCCGGAGCAGGACCTGTTCGTGATCCTGTTAACCAATCGCGTCTTCGCGCCACGGACCCGCAGTTCGATCACCAAGCTCAAGCGTATTCGAGGTGAAGTGGCCGATGCCGCCGTGCGGCTCAAGAGAGAGCGGTGCGCGGCAGAGGGGAACCCGACCGCGTGCGAGTAACTGGATACGTGGGAGACGCGCCTGTCGTGCCTGAAGCTGCGACGCTCGTGTTCGACGGCCAGTGCGGGTTTTGCCGCCGATGGGTCGACCGCGTCACGCGACTGGACCGAGGCGGTGCCGTGCGACTCCTTCCGCTTCAGGACCAGACAGCCACCACACTGACCGGCCAGCCAGTCGAGAGGTTACAGCGAGCGGCGCACTTCGTGCGAGCAGACGGGAGGGTGTTCGCAGGGGCGGCTGCGGCTCGAGAGCTTCTGGCTGCACTGCCCGGGCTAGGTGGTGTTCGGGTCGTGGCGGGCCTGCCCGGCGTGATGTTCCTCGCCGAGCAAGCGTACGCGTGGGTTGCGCACCAGTGGGGGCCGGTGTCCGACTGACTTGGCGAACGCCACGCGGGCAGATAGCTTCGACGACAGAGCGCACGTGCGAGGAGAACGGACATGACGGAACAGGCTTCACTCAGTGAGGACGTGGTTCGGCAGGCGCTCAGGAAGGTGAAGGACCCTGAGGCTGGGCTGAACATTGTCGATCTGGGTCTCGTATACGACATCGCGGTCGACGACGGCAAGGTGGACGTCAAGATGACGCTTACCTCTCCTGCCTGCCCCGCTGGCCCTCAGATCATGGGCGACGCGGATGACGCAATCCGAGCGGTCGAAGGCGTGAAAGACGTTCGCATCGAGCTCGTGTGGGACCCGTATTGGACGCCGGAGCGCATCGACCCCAAGGTTCGCGCCTACCTGGGATTCTAGTTTCTATCGGCGGCACCTACGGCATCGAGAATAGCGTCCTCACCCAACACTTCGCGCTGCCAATCCCGCAGTGCCGGGATTTGTCTCAGATCCTCGACGGAGCGAGCGGTCTCTTTCGCGATGGCCTGCAATGTTCCGTTGGGGCAGACGACGCCCGGATCCAACCCGACGGCCCGGGACTTCGCGTCGCGTAGTGCCTTGAGGCGGTCGAGGCTCGTTTCATAGCCAGGGTCGGGCGCGGGCGGACGGGACCGCCTGATGACGGGGAGCTCGTCGGCGGGGGTCGCCATCCCGGCCTCGACCGCCGAGAGAATGTCCCGACTGGAACGCCGGACGAGTCGCGCACCTACGCCTGAGATGGCCGCGAGCGCCGCTTCGCTGGTTGGCACGCGACGAGCAATCTCCAGGAGGGCCGCGTTTGAGAGCACGCGAAAAGGGGCCCGGTCGAGTTCGCCTGCGGTGGCATCCCTCCACCGATGAACGTGGTCGAGCACCGCCAGTTGCCGTCGCGGGAGCCTGCCGGCTCCGCGAATCCGCAGGAAGGCGTCGTTCTCATCGTTCTTCCGCCCAGTCCAGCGGATGTCCTCCAGCCGGCGGAACTCCTCTTGCGCCCAGTGAAGTCGTCCCAATCCTTCGAGCTGCGCTGTAAGGACCTCGCGTAAGCGCAGCAGGTGCCTTGTATCGTCCGCCGCGTACGCCAACATCCCGGCTGTAAGCGGCCGCTGAGACCAGTCGGCCCGCTGAAACTTCTTGTCGAGCCTGATCTTCACGTGCTTCTCGAGAAGTGACCCGAGCCCAATGGCCGGCTCGCCCACGAGCTGGGCCGCGATGCGGGTGTCAAACAGGTTGCGCGCGCGGAACCCGTAGTCCCGATCGAGGACCCGGAGGTCGTAGTCAGCGTCGTGAAAGACGATCTCGGTTTTCGGACTGTACAGAATCGAGCCCAGCCCAGTCAGGTCGCTCACGGCCAACGGGTCGATGAGCGCCGTCTCGGACTTTGTACTGAGCTGAATCAGGTAGACCCGGTCCACGTAGCGGTGAAACGAGGCGGACTCGGTGTCGAAGGCGATGACATTGGATTCTCGGAGGCGCGCCACAAGCTCAGCGAGCTCTGGTGCACTCGTGATCAGTCCGTGTGTCGGGCCGTGTTTCTGCATTCCCACAGATATCTACACAGTGTCAAGACGGTGTGGAAAAGACGTAACCATATTTATTAAAATAACTTACACCCCACAAACAGACGACACCATAAGCACACCACAAGAACAGCAACAACACAGCAGCGTGCCTGAATGTCGGGCACCGAACGCTGGCGCGGTGGCATTGTCGGCCACTCGTGCCGGGCTAAGTTTACCGAGCTTGTCAAAGGAGACGAAGCCTCAACCCGGGTTTCGCCCGACCAGGCCAGGACGATGGCCGATCGAATCCCGCAGGCGCAGCTCAGCGTCATTGTGGAGGCTGGCACCTGGCCCCAACGGAGCAACCACTGGCCACCTGTCGTGTGATTGGAGAGTTCCTCGAGGCGCTCGACTAGACGGATACGGTCTCTCGGGGAGTCGGTGCTCCGCAGCGTTCTTCGTCCTTGTAGTGCTTCATCCACTCCTGCTTGAGGCAGAACGGATCGAGGCCGGCGGGTCGGTCGACCATGAGCACGCCATCGAGGTGATCGATCTCGTGTTGGAGCAGCTCAGCCAATTCTCCCTCCGCGTCGATCGTATGGGACCGTCCTGCCAGGTCTTCGTAGGTGACCGTCGCGCGGTGGGCGCGCTGCACGCGGACGACGAGATCCGGGACGGAGAAACAATCGTCCCACACCATGAAGTCCTCTGAGCCAATGTCGACGATCTCCGGGTTGACCAGGAACATGGGCCGGTCGATCTCGATATAGACGAGCCGCAGGGGCGCGCCGATCTGCGGTGCGGCCAGACCCCGGCCCATCTTGTGCTGCGCCTTCAAGGCTCGCAGGGTATCCTGGAGATCGTCTGCGACGACTCGGACCGCCGCCGAACGCACCTTCTTCACAGGCTGACACCGGTTTCGCAGGATCGGGTCTCCGAGGAGACGCACCGGGCGAACTGCCATGGGTCCTCAGGGCGGTGAATGGGTCCACAATGTATGGAGTTCTGATGATTGCAGCCATCATTCTCGCTGCGGGGAAGTCGGAACGGATGGGAACGCCCAAGGCGCTGTTGGCGCTCCGAGGCTCCACTTTTCTCGAGGCCGGCGTTGTGGCCTGTGAGGCCGCCGGACTCAACCGCCGGGTCATCGTGCTCAGCCCTGACATAGATAAGCTTCCTGATAACATTGACTTACACGGATCGACCGTGGTCCGCAACCGACAGCCGGCCTCGGGACCGATCGGATCCATCCGGCTGGGTATCGAAGCTGTTGTCAACCATCCGGTTGAGGCCGTGCTGGTATGGCATGTGGATCGACCGCATGTCAGCCTGACCACATTGGCAGCGGTGATCGACCGGTTTCGCGATGGCGGAGTGTCGATCGTGGTACCGGAATTCCGGGGGCAACGGGGGCATCCAGTCCTGTTTGGACGCGCGGTGTTCGAGGAGCTTCGGCAGGCCCCGGATGATCAGGGGGCCCGCTCCGTTGTCCGGGCGGACCCCTCGCGGGTCGCGTTCGTCGCCGTTGACGACCCTGCAATACTCGAGGACATCAACACGCCCGAGGACTACAAGGCACTCCTCGGGCGCATCGAAGAGGGGGGTGCTACTCTGCGCCGCCCAGACCCTGAATCGTGAGCCGCACCACGTACTGTACGTCCAACTCGTCACGCCATACGCCGTAGATCTCGTCATCGAATATGATCCGTGGCGCAAAGCGCGGCGGCATGGTCATGACTCCGAGGAACCGCCCTTCACTATCGAAGACGTCCCAGTCACGAGAGCCGATGTCCTCGACGAGGTTCCAGGATGCCAGCTCCTCTTCGCTCAGGGTCGATGGTGATTGAATGTGCTGGACCCAAATGCTCCCTTGCGGTCCCATTTGAACGCTGGCGAAGGCCGGGTAGAACTCCGCGAAGTGTATCATCTGGCGAAACTGGGCCAGGGCTTGCTCCTGCGCAGCAGGCGGAACGTTGTCGCGGACCTGTTCCTCGAAGAACTCCCTCACCAGGTTCTGGTCACGTTCCGTCACGGGGTCACGCGAGAACGGTTTGCTGATGATTCGCTCTAAGCTACCGTCTGGTGCGTGGACGCTGATGCGATAGTCGTCGCTGATCCCGAAGTACAGCCGCATATCGTCACTGAGCTGCCACACGGGTTCCGGGGAAAACAACGTCATGCGTGGCTCGCTCCCACCAAAGTCGAGGGTGCCACCGGGCCGAAAAGTCATGAGTGTATCGCGGATGGTTCCGTCCGTCGCGAGTGTGACGATCACATCCATGCTGTCCTTCGCAGGGAGGTCCGGCAACGAGAGCGGTCGTACCTGTTCGGCGATCACACCGGTGCGCGTAGCGTTGATCGCCATGGGGATTCCATTCTCGAGCCGAAGCGGGAAGCTCCCAATGCTGGTTCCGTCTGGGGCATATCGGTTCACTCGCTGATTCGCGAGATCGGGAACGAGCAGCGTATCACCTGGTGCCATGTACAGGGTGATCGCCTGGGTGCCAAGCTCTCCAGGTCCGGCGCCCGGTCCGCCAATCGTCTGTTCGTAGGTTCCGGTTTGTGAGAACACACGGATGTGGCGCGCCTGCGCATCCATCACGAACACACGCTGCTTTGAATCGACGGCGATGAAGCCGATCTGACCGAACTGATACTCGGGCGCCCCTTCGATGGTGCCGATTCTGAGGTCTTCTTCGAGCGTCCAACGGGTTTGTGGTGTCCACACGCCCTCGTCGGTGTTCGTCACGATCGTGACGCCCGCACTGTCGGTCACGGTTCCCTTCCAGGCACCCTCCGCGCTCGTGCATGCCATGACAGCGAGTGTGACGACCGGCGCGAGCCAAGGTTTAAGCGACATCATGTTGGCAAGTCCTCTGAAGTGAGATGAGTGTGATTGAACAACGATAGCCGGAAGCAATCGGCGGGCAACCGTGTTTTGCGACCGCAACAATCGGTCAGGTCAGGGGACTGGCGGGTGGTCGGGTGTTGCGCCACTCGAATCACGCGTGCGCTTGAGCAGAAACGTCGGAGCGCTGCGGCCGAACACGAGCTCCATGCACGGTGCGAAGATCGTTCCCAGCCGTCTGCCCCACCGGTCGCGCAGTTCGTACACCAACCCCCGTCGGGTTGCGGACTCGACGACGGCAAACTCGGCGGTTTGTACAGCGGTATGCGCCATGGTAGCAGGCCTTTCTGGTCGAGCCACGTTCGGGCGCTCGCCATATCAGATACCCATAAGGCGCGTACCTATTCGGTCAGTCGACCGAGCGCTAGAGAACGCGTGGCATGCAAGTTGTTGTAAAATATGAACTTGCTTGATCGTGTGCGCACCCATCCTACCCCGAGCCGGGAATTAACAAACAAAATCGTTGAATTAGTTGCGTAATCGGCGTGCTGTCATTAGGATTCCGTCCCAGAAATGACTGTCTCGATTCCCGGCCTGGCCGGCCATAGAGGATTGCGGGGAGACATCCTCCTCGAGCTCAAGCGGGCCCAGCCGCTGACCGCGAAAGAGCTCGCGGATGCGTTTGCCGTTTCTGCCAACGCCGTGCGGCGCCACCTCAAGGAACTCGAGGCCGAAGGCCTGGTGGCCTACGCCCGCGAACAGCGTGGCACAGGCGCGCCCACGTACACGTTCCGCCTGACGGGCAACGGCGAAGCGCTGTTCCCGACGCAATATGGTGAAGCCTTGACCGACGTACTCGCGGCGATTGCGCAAGACAGCGGGCGTGAGGCCGTGAAGGCGTTGTTCGCGCAGCGGTTTCGGGCGCACGCCGAGCGACTACGCGGAACACTGGCTGACGCGACCCTCGAAGAGAAGGTCGCTGCGGTCGTCGAAATGCTCTCGCAGCAGGGGTTCATGGCGGCGTGGTCGGTCGAAGCGGACCAGGTGAGGTTGGCAGAGCATAACTGCGCGGTGCGACAAGCGGCGGAGCAGTTTCCGGAGATTTGCGCGGCAGAAGTCGAGTTCCTGGAAGAGGTGTTGCAGAGTGCTCTGCAGCGCGATTCGTATATCCCTGACGGATGTAACTCGTGTCAGTATTCCATCACGATTGGGACGAAGGAGTCCGACACGTCATCGCACAAGGAGTCCTAAATGTCATCGTCGGCGATAGACCGACAGGTCCAGCAGCCGTACAAGTACGGTTGGAGCACCGATATCGAGTCCGAGCTCGCTCCCAAGGGGCTGAACGAAGACATCATTCGGTTCATCTCGGAAAAGAAGCAGGAGCCGGAGTGGATGGTCGAGTGGCGTCTCTCGGCGTACCGGCACTGGCTCACGATGAAAGAGCCAAGGTGGGCCAACGTCACATACCCGCCGGTCGACTACCAGGCAATCCATTATTACGCGGCACCCAAGCAGCAAAAGCAGCCTGGGAGCCTCGATGAGGTAGATCCCAAACTACTCGAAACGTTCGAGAAGCTGGGCATTCCGTTGGTGGAGCAGAAGCGGCTCACGGGTGTGGCGGTCGATGCGGTATTTGATAGTGTCTCCGTTGCCACAACGTTCAAAGAGGAGCTCAAGAAGTACGGCGTCATCTTCCTGCCGATTTCCGAAGCGATCCAAGAGCATCCGGAGTTGGTGCGCAAGTATATGGGCTCGGTCGTGCCGACCAACGACAACTTCTTTGCCGCCCTCAATTCCGCCGTGTTCACCGACGGCTCGTTTGTCTACGTGCCCAAGGGTGTGAAATGTCCGTTGGAGCTGTCGACCTACTTCCGCATCAATGCGCTTGCGACGGGGCAGTTCGAGCGTACGCTGATCATCGCGGACGAAGGCAGCTCGGTGCGCTACCTCGAGGGCTGTTCGGCTCCGATGCGAGATGAGAACCAATTGCATGCCGCGGTGGTCGAGTTGGTTGCACACGAGAATGCCGAGATCAAGTACTCGACTATCCAGAACTGGTATCCGGGCAACGAGCAGGGCGAGGGCGGCATCTTCAACTTCGTGACCAAGCGTGGTCGCTGCGCGGGCAATAACTCCAAGATTTCCTGGACGCAGGTGGAGACAGGCTCGGCGGTCACGTGGAAGTACCCAAGCTGCATTTTGGAAGGCGACAACTCGATCGGCGAGTTCTATTCGGTTGCGGTGACCAACAACCACCAGCAGGCCGATACAGGCACGAAGATGATCCACATTGGAAAGAACACGCGCAGCACGATCGTGTCCAAAGGGATCTCGGCCGGCGTCAGCCAGAACACATATCGCGGGCAGGTCAAGATCATGAAGGGTGCGAGCAATGCCCGCAATCACTCCCAGTGTGACTCGATGCTCATTGGCGACCAGTGCGGGGCGCACACGTTCCCCTACATCGACGTGCGCAATCCGACTGCGACCATGGAACACGAGGCGACTACGTCGAAGGTGGGTGAAGACCAGATCTTTTATTGTAAACAGCGCGGCATCTGCGAAGAAGACGCCGTTTCGCTCATCGTGAACGGCTTCTGCAAAGAGGTCTTTCGCGAGTTGCCAATGGAGTTTGCCGTCGAGGCTACACGGTTACTGGCAGTGAGTCTCGAAGGCAGCGTCGGCTAGCCAGCACCGACGACCGACAACCGATAACTGAGAACTGAGAACTGAGAACTGAGAACTGACCAAATGCTTGACGTCAAAAACCTTCGCGCCGCCATCGAGAGCACGGAAATCCTGAAAGGCATAAACCTCTCCGTGAAATCCGGGGAGGTGCATGCCATCATG
>JAOTWK010000126.1 GCA_029862935.1 Gemmatimonadota bacterium
CATCACCGTGAGCGACCGGGCCGCCTTTAATATGGCGCGCCGCATTACCCGCGAGGAAGGCCTCTTTGTCGGTGGATCGACCGGACTCATTGTCACCGCCGCGCTGGAGGTTGCCCGACGCGTCGACGACCCGACGGCTTGCATTGTCGCCATCCTGTGCGACACGGGAGAGCGCTACCTGTCCAAGGTCTTCGACGATGAGTGGCTGCGTGAAAACCAGATGCTCGAGACGGAGCGCATCACAGCTGCCGCGCTGTTGAATGCCAAACCAGGGGACGTGTCGGATCTCGTGACGCTCGCGCCCTCGCAAACCGGCCGGCAGGCACTCAACCTCATGGAGACCTACGACATCTCGCAGCTGCCAATCGTGGAGAACGGCACCTGTATTGGCGCGCTCAGCGAAGGCAACCTGATGGCACATGCCATCGCGAACCCGTCAGTCCTCGATCGACAGGTTCGCGAGGTCATGGAAGCGCCATACCCCGTCGTCACACCTGACCTCCCCATGGAGAAGCTCTCCGAACTGTTGTCACGCGACACGCCCGCCGTGCTGGTCCATCAAGACGACGGTCTCGCCGGCATCATTACGCGGTATGACGTGCTACATCACATGGCGGGTATTCGGTGAGTGACACCACCTACGGCGCACCTCGGGTCGGCGCATGATGCAGGTCACCGTCCTCACCGGTGGATCCACGCCGGAGCGCAACGTTGCATTCGCGGGAGCCGCTCAAGTGGTTGCCGCACTACGCGACGCCGGGTACCAGGTCACGGTCGTCGACACCGTGGAAGGTGTGTTGTCGGACCGCGACGAACGCGACCTCCTCGTGCCGACGGTCGGCAAGGCGCCGCCGAGCGAAGCAGTACTGGCGAAGCTTGCGGAGCGGGAACTCGGCCCGGCACTCGTCACGCTGCCGGAGGTGCGCGGGGCCGACCTCGTTTTCCCGGTGCTCCACGGCCGACAGGGCGAGGGGGGTGAGGTCCAAACCCTACTCGACGGGGCTGGGGTGCCGTATGCGGGGAGCGGCCCGCTCGGCAGCGCGCTCGCCATGGACAAGGATTTGGCCAAGCGCCTGTTTCAACACGCGGGGGTGCCGACGGCGGACTGGGTGATGTGGCCTGCCGATGACACGGCGATTGCGTCCCTCGGCTTCCCTCTCGTCGTGAAGCCTTCCAAGGTTGGGTCCACTGTTGGCCTCACCGTCGTCGACCGTCCGGCGGATATGGCAGCAGCCGTGGCCGAAGCAGGTCGGTTTGATGACGAAGTGGTGCTCGAAGCCTTCCTCCCGGGGCGGGAATACACGGTCGGCATCCTGGGGACCGAGGCGCTCGCCGTGGGAGAGATCATCCCCAGCCACGACATATTCGACTACGAGTGCAAATACACTCCAGGCATGACGGAGGAGATCTTCCCTGCCGACCTATCGTCGGCCCTCGAGCGAAGCATGCGGGACCTGGCCTACAGAGCCCACCGCTGCCTCAAGCTGCGAGATTTCTCGCGGGTCGACTTCCGCTTGGCCGCTGATGGCTCACCGCACTGCCTGGAAGTGAACACGCTTCCCGGGCTGACTTCGACGAGTCTGCTCCCGCAGTCCGCGGCGGCCGTCGGCATCCCGTTCGCCGATCTCTGTACTCGAATCTGCCACCTGGCACTCGGGCGGGCGCGGTCTCGGAACAAAGCCGAGACCGCGGGTTTGTAGAACGTAGGATCATGCGCTCACAGTCACCGTTTGCCCTCACGCCTTGGATCAAGGGCCTGATCGCCGCCAACATCGTGATCTACTTCCTCACGATCACGGTTTTCACCGGCCCTTGGTTCCTGGACTTCTTTGGGTTTCAGCCACGCCGAGTCGTGAGCCACTGGTGGACGCCCGTGACGTACATGTTCCTGCACGGGGGCTTTCTCCACCTCGCGTTCAACATGCTCATGCTGTTCTTCTTTGGCCCTGCCGTGGAAGCGAAGATGGGTGGGCGCCGATTCGCCCTCTACTACCTGGTGTGTGGGCTCGGCGGTGCCATCTTGTCATTGGGACTTATGCTGACCACGCCGGTTGCCGGGGTCGTAGGTGCTTCCGGTGCCGTATTTGGGGTTGCCCTGGCCTTTGCGATGTACTGGCCGGACGAAGGCATTTATGTCTTTCCGCTGCCGATGCCCGTCAAAGCCAAGTGGCTCGTCATCTTCCTCGCCACCGTCAGTCTGGTCGCTGCGATCACTGGCGCTCGCGATGGCGTGGCGCATCTTGCGCACCTCGGCGGCTTCGCATTCGGCTTCTTGTTCCTCAAGGCCCAGGGCCTCGTCGAACGGCGAGTGCAGGAGGCAAGGCAACGCCCAAGACTCGCGCACGTCGTACCGTCGCGGCCACCGCGACAACGCCAAGCGGCTGAGAGGTCCAGCCCCAGTGAGCCTAGTGAGCCCTCGCTGGACGACGAGCTCAACCGCGTGCTCGACAAGATCTCGCACAGCGGCGTCGACAGTCTGACGCCCGGCGAGCGGCGCCTGCTCGATGAGGCGAGCCGGCAATTACGCGACAACTGAGGTGAACGGGCCGGTCCACATCGTCGTTCGTCAAGGGGACATCACGACGTACGACGGGGATGCGATCGTCAACGCCGCCAACAACCATCTCCAGTTGGGCGCGGGTGTCGCTGGTGCGGTGCGACGAGCCGGAGGACCTGCCATCCAGGAGGAATGCGATCGGCATGGATCAATTCGCGTGGGACAAGCGGCGCTCACGGGGGCCGGTCGCCTGCGGGTTCGTCGCATCATCCACGCGGCCGCGATGGGAGATGAACCGGTGTCCGAGCGGTCCATTCGGGACTGCACACTGGCGAGCTTGGCGCTTGCCGCTCAGCATGACCTGCAGCGTGTTGCGTTTCCGGTCCTGGGCAGCGGCGTCGGCGGATTCGACTTTGAGAGGGCGGCAACAGTCATGCGTGACGCCATACACGCCTGCAAGGATGCACCGCAGCTTACCGAAATCGCCTTCTACGGATTCCTCCCCGAGCAGGCACAGGTCCTGGAGCGTGTAATGGGATAAGCGCGATCCTTCTCAGTTGCCTCCTCTGCGCCCAGCCGGCACAGGACACCACCGTGTACGGACGGGCCGAGGCACTCCTTGTCGCAGGGCAACTCAAGGAAGCGCGGTCACTCCTCGAGCAGCACCTGCGCGGGCGGCGCGACGACGCCCGGGCGCTGACGTTGTTGGGTCGCGTGTACCTCGAGTGGCCGGTGGTTGGTCGCTGGCGTGCGCTGGGGCTCTTGCGCGATGCTGCGGCAGCTGCTCCACAGGACCCCGATCCGTGGTATTGGAGAATTCACGTCGGGAAGTTCCTTGGGAGCGCCGATGGAGAGGCACTCATGCGAAGCGGCATTCGCGGGGTGCTGCTGCGCGACCCGGAGTACCGAGACGTGTGGGCGTTCTGGGACGAGGTCTACCACAACCCACGACACCTGCTGCAAATCGCGCGGTTGCTCGAGCGCCACGCAGGACACCCGAAGGCCCGCCTGCGACGGGCTTTGCTCCTCACGGAGGCCGGCGAGTACGAAGCGGCCGAGTCCCAGCTCGCGTCGCTGGTCACTGCGGGCCACGTGAACGGGACCGTCTTTGCGGTTCGCGCGCAGGCGGCGCTCGAGGCCGGTCACATCGAGCAGGGTCTCCGGCACTACGAAGCGGCGCTCGCGCAAGCCGCCAGTGACAGCCTCGGCATCCTGTGGCGTCAGGTGGCTGCCATCGCGTGGCCCTACGAAGACAGCCTCTATGCAGCGAGCCGTCCCGCGGAGCGGGAAGCGTTCTTCCGCGCTTTCTGGGCGCGCCGCGAGCCAGATCTGTTCACGCAGGCCAACGACCGGATCATCGAGCACTTCGCACGGCTGCGACACGCAGGGGCCCGTTATCGGCTGCTTCACCCGCAGTCTCGCTTCCATTACTCCGTGGAGCGACGCGCCCTGATGGGGTCCGAACGGCAGCGTGTGTTCGAGGCATTGCTCGACCTCGAAGCCGTCTCTGGCATCCTACCAGGACGCTCGCGCTTCGACGCCGAAATACAAGCAGCTGGGTTGGGTGTCGACGTCAGGGACATTCCGGAGCCCGACTCACTTACACGATATCGCCGCTACGGTTTCGACGGTCGGGGGCTCATCTACCTGCGGTTCGGAGAACCCGCTCGACGGTTGGTGGATCTCGCAGCAGATGTCGAGGCGTGGGACTATGACGTCGCGGGCGCGAGGGGGCGTATTGTCTTCGCACGAGCGTCGGCTGGGTCGGGTGGAGACATGATCTTCTACCCCACCGGGAAGGCGGAGCTTCACAACACCCTCGTGATGCTGGAGCGCGACGATACGTCGCTTAGGGCAGACCTCGACGTACAGGCGTGGGCTGCGTTCTTCCGCGGACCGGAGCCGGGTGCAGAGTTGGTCTACGTCGGAGTGAACGCCGACACGAGCGCCGCCGCGGCATGGGACACCGGGTGGACAGAGGTTCAGCGGGTCGAGGGAGCCGCACCACACGTGCTGCAGCTCGGACCCGGGCCGTACCAATTGGGACTCGATACGCGCCGTGGTGAGCGACGTGGTCGGTTGCGCGGCGAAATCGCGGTCCCCAACCATTGGCGTGGCAGACTCACTCTTTCCAGCTTGCTGATCGGCGTAACGGCCGATACAGCATTCGACCGAGACGAGGTTGCGCGCAACATGCCCGGCGACCGCCGATTTCCGGCCGGGAGTCCGCTCGCCGTATACGCGGAGATATATGGTCTCTCCGTCGACCGTGTTCGGATGAGCCACTTCACCGTGCAGTATGCTTTCGAACCCGTCGACGGGCGGCAGTTGTTTTCGCTGTCGTTCGAACGCTCGGTCGCAGGCGCCGACGTCGTGCGCGAGCGGGTTACCGTGCAACCCGACCGGCTGCCGCCGGGCCGTTATCGCCTTCGATTGACGGTCCAGGACGCCGTGCGGCGGCGCATCGTCCAGTCCACCGTCGTGCCCTTTGAGCTGTACTGACTTCCGCTGGACTTGTCAGCACGGGCGACGCGCCGCAGATTGTGAGCGCCTCCATGCTGATCAACCTGGTTCCCGAGTTCCTCGATGCAGCTCAGGCGTCGGATCCGCTGGAGGCGTATCGCCGCTATCTCGATGACCGCTCCCCGATTCTCGCCTCGTACTGGCACAACTACATCCTCGATCTCGAAAGCCCGCACGCCGAAGAAGTAATGCTCCGCGCGCTCCGCGCGGACCGACGCGACCTCCACACCCTTCTGAACGACTACGATTTGGCGTCGATGGGAGCCGAGGCCATTCAGCGGTGTGAAGACGTCATGGACACCGATCGCCCGTTCGATGTCTATCTCATGGTTGGCGTCGGGGGGGCCAACGCCGGCGAACTGGTCATTGGCGGGAGGGGAATTGCGTTCATCTGTCTAGAGCACTTCACTGGACGTCCCAACCACGAATCCCTGGGGCTAGGCCTGAAACCCGAGTTGATTCCCACGTGGATTGCGCACGAGATCGCACACACCGTGCGGTACACCTCTCCCGCCAGCGCGGGAGAGTTGGCGCAGATCATCCGGGAAATGAACGGCACGTACGACTATTGGGAATCTGGCAGCCGGGCGTCCCTGCGAGAGCTCATCGTGAACGAAGGACTGGCGGTCGCTGCGTCGCGCATCGTTACGCCAGGTTTCGATCCGTGGGATTACATGGGATACGTGCGCAGGCAGTACCGGCGCCTCCGCCAATTGGACTCGTTCCTGCTGAGCGCCGTCGCTCCTGACCTGGACAACCATGGTCTGGGATACCGTCTTCGGTATCTGTCCGGGGGCGTGGCCGCGGCCCAGCGGCTGGTCGCCGGCAAGGTGATCCCCGAGCGGGCGGGATACTATATGGGCTATCGGATGGTCGAGGCGATTGTCGCCGCTCAAGGAATCGCGCAAGCGCTGCGGACTGACGCCTTCGAGTGTACCGAATACGAGCGTCGGACCCGGGGCATCCAAAGCGCGTAGCGCCCGCTACTTCCCGACACAAAACGTACGAAAGATCCGATCGAGCACGTCGTCCGTCGATACGACACCAACGATCACCTCGAGCGCCGTAATCGCCGCCCGAAGGTGCGTCCCCGCCACTGCAGCATCGAGACCCTGCCGGCGCGCCCGCGCAAACTCACGCAGCTCAGTGAGGGCACCTCGTAACGCGACGCGATGCCGCTCGCGGGTGACCACCACTTCCGTATCACCCTGGCCCGCCAATCCCGTGAAGGCCAACTCGGCCAATCGGGTCCGCAATAGGCCGAGGCCGTCGCCCAGCGTAGCAGAGACCTCGACCTGTCCGGACTCGACCGGCCCGGACCCACCCACGTCAGCTTTCGTCCGCACGATCACAACCGGTGCTGCGACGGTTTGCAGAAACCTCTTCTCTTCCAAGGAAAGGGCCCGTCCTGCTTCCGCACAGAAGATCACGATGTCAGCGGCGCCGAGGTACCGCTGGCTCACTTCTACCCCGAGCCGCTCCACGATGTCATCGCTCTGGCGGAGACCCGCCGTGTCGATGAGCCGAAACGGAAATCCTTCACACGTGGCTGCAGCCTCGATCGCGTCACGCGTCGTGCCAGGGACATCCGTGACGATGGCCCGGTCCGCACCGAGCAACGCATTGAACAACGATGACTTGCCGACGTTCGGCCGGCCGGCAATAACGGCGAGGGCGCCGTCACGGAGCCGCATGCCCTCGGCTGCAGAGCCGATGAGATGCTCGAGCGTTTGCTCGACATCTGAAACCGCCTGCTCGATCTGCTGCGGTGGGATTGGCCCGTCGTCCTCCTCCGGGAAGTCGATGTCGTAAGCGATGAGCGCATCGAGTTCGAGAACTTGGTCACGCAGCTGGCCGATCCGCCGTGAGAGTCCCCGGTCGAGCTGTCCCAACGCCGCGCGCCGCTGTTGCGGGGCCGTCGCGTCGACCAAATCCGCGATCGCCTCCGCTTGCAGCAGGTCCACCTTGCCGTTCTGGAGCGCGCGCCGCGTGAACTCCCCGGGTGCGGCAAGCCGCGCCCCTGCAACAGTCAACGCGGCCAACACCTCAGCGGGCACGAGCAGGCCACCGTGTGTCGACACCTCGACAACGTCTTCGCCGGTGTAGGACGCAGGTCCTTGGTAGGTCAGGTAGAGCACCCGATCGAGTCGCTCGCCTTCGATTGGATGAACGGCCTCCGCGAGGCGAGCGGTGCGCCATGGTGTCGTCTGGAAGCCACTCAGCACTTGCCGCGCCACGTCAAACGCCCCTCGACCGGAGAGGCGGATCAGCGCGATGCCGGAGCGACCGGCCGGAGTAGCGAGTGCAACGATAGGGTCGGAAAGCACAACGCGCCGTAGCTCAGGAACTTCCCAATCTACCGCGCGTCTCAGGATCCCGTGACCTGCACCCTCTCATTCCCGCTTGCCCAGCCGCCGCAGCCGTTCACGTGAGATCAACCACTGTTGTGGTATGCTCGCGATGTTGCTAACCGCGTAGTACAGATTCAGCCCCGAGGACAGCTTGAGGAAGATGAACGTCAGGAAGAACGGCATCACATACGTCATCATCTTTGTTTGCGGATTCGGCGGAATCCCTAACTGACCGATCTTCGACACGCCGAACATCGAAATGCCCATCAGGACTGGGATGATGTAAAGCGGGTCCGCACGCGAGAGATCGGGCAACCAGAGGAACGGCACCCCTCTGAACTCGATGGTCTCGCGAAAGACGAAGAACAGCGCGAACAGCACTGGCATGGGAATCAACATGGGTAGACACCCACCCAACGGATTGACCCCGTGCTCTTTGTAGAGCTTCATGACCTCTTTCTGCATGCGCTGGGGATCTTGTTTGTACTTCTCCTGGACCGCCTTCAGTTCCGGCTGCACAGCCTGCATCGCCATGCTGGAACGCATCGCTTTCTGGTTGAGAGGCCACAAGACGAGGCGGACTATCAGCCCAAACAGGATGAGCACCCAGCCGTACCCGAGACTCAGCGTCTCGTGCATCCAGAGCAAAATGACCACGATCAAGTTGGCAAACGGCCGGATGACCGGGCGGAGTATCCAGCCGTACGGATTCACGTCGGGAAGCGAATGTCCCATGCGCGCCAGCCGCCGGTATTCCTGAGGGCCGACGTAGGCCGAGAACGCGAAGCGCCCCCCTGGGGCTGGAAGTGACACGAGCACGTCCGCGTCCGTGGTGTGTCGGCCGGGCTTTGGCCCACCGACGACGATGGCGCCTCCCAGCTGTGACTGTCCCTCCTCAATCGTGAGCAGCGTTGCCATGAAGTACTTGGACTTGATGGCAACCCACTCGAACGGCCCCTGCAGCTCGCGGACCTCTCCTGGATCGACGGATCGGAAATTCGTCTTCTGTGTCTTCCCCGACTTCGCGACGACGGCGTAGTTCCGAAAATCGTCGACGCTATCCGCCTCGACGAGCGCGAGACGGGGGCCCATCCTGACGACGACGAACCCGCTTGCCTGCAGACCGCGTACTTCCCCAACGACGTCGAAGTGATAGCGGTCGGGGTGAAACGCGTAGGTGAGCGACACCTCTACAGCACCACGCCGCCCGGTCAGCGTGAGCGCGGTTTCCGGGTCCGACACGGCTACAACGGGTGCCGACGGCTGAAACGACCACTCGGAGATCCGAACTGTGTCGGTTCCAACCACGAGCGCGTACTCGAGAAAACGCGACTCTTCCGGGATGATTTGCGCCCTGCCGGAA
>JAOTWK010000127.1 GCA_029862935.1 Gemmatimonadota bacterium
CAACCGCTCTTGGTGGACGTACGCGACGACCACGGGATCACGCGAATCGAACTCGTGAGTTGGCGCGTGAGCCGGCTGGGCCAGACGTCAAACCCTCAGACGGAGGTTCTGCGTGCGCCGGACGGCTCAGCGGCGCGTGCCATCATTCAGGCCACACTCGATTTGAACGGTCGCGGGTTTCTCCCCGCTGACACGGCGTACTTCCAAGTGCGGGCGTTCGACAACGCTCCCACGCGACAGCTGGGTGTGAGCCACGTGTTTCGGTTGCGGCTTGCGTCGATGGCCGAGTTGCGGCGGGCGATGCGTGAAGCGTCCCGTGCTGCCGGTGCCAGCGCGGATTCCCTGGTCAGCGAACAGCAAGATCTCGTACGGCGACTGGAGGATGTGGCGGCCGAACGCGAGCGGTCGGCCGCCACAGCCGGAGGCGCGGAGCAAGGCGAGCGTTTGCCGTTTGAGTCTGCCGAGCGCGCACGCGAGCTGCTCGACGCAGAGCGCGATCTGACGGACCGAGCGCAGCAACTCGGCGATGAAGTCCGGCAGTTGGCTGACGCAGCCTGGGAAGCGGGCATCACCGATCCCGAGTTCCACCGTCAGCTGCGCGATATCCAGGACTTGATGCGCCGCGCCGTAACGCAGGATCTGCTGGACCGCCTCGCCGAGTTGCAGCAGGCCGTTGACCGTCTGGATGCCGCCGACGTGCGCGAGGCGCTCCGCCAGCTGTCTAGCGCCGCGGACCAGCTGCGCGAAACGTTGGAACGGGGGCGCGACCTATTTGAGCGTGCCGCGATCGAGGGTGAGCTCACCACGCTTTCCGCTGACGCCGACGACCTCGCGCAAGTACAAGATGCCTGGAACGCCTCGCTGAATGAGCGTGTGGAGCGTAGCGCCGCCGATGAAGAACAGGAGCGTGCGGACCGGACGCGCGAACTGGAACAGCGGCTCGATGAGTTGGAGCGGATGTTGGATTCGGCAGGGGCTGCGAGCGAGGCAGTCGTGAACGGTGGAGATCGTGCCGGCGAGGCCGCCCGGGCGATGGATCGTGCGGCGACCGGGGCAGAGCAGGGCGACGCCCAGCGCGCGCGGCAGGCTGGCACCGAGGCGAGTGAGGCTCTCGACCCAGTCGGGGCGGCGCTGCGGCAGGAGCGCGATCGACTGCGCGAGGAATGGCGCCAAGAGGTGTTGGCGGAAATGGATCAGGCATTGGTCGAAACGGTCGAGTTGACCAAAGCCCAGGAGGGTGTGGAAGGTCGTCTGCGGCGCGGGGAGTCAGGTGCGGATGTCCGCGGCGACCAAGCGGCTATTAGAGAAGGCGTCGACCGGATCGTCGATCGCATGCAGGCCGCCGCCGGCAAGAATGCGCTCGTCTCCCCGCAAACGGGTGCGGCACTCGGTCTCGCGCGACACCGCATGGATGAGGCGTTGGATCAGCTCCAGCGGCCATCGCCCAACACGCGAGATGCGGGCACGCTGGCGGGCGACGCAGTCGACGCGCTGACCGAGGCCGTCTATGCTATGATCCGAGGCCGGGGCGAGGTAGCGGGTGCGGAGTCTGGTTCGGGCTTGGCGGAAGCGCTGGAGCGCATGGCCGAGTTGGCGAGTGAGCAGGGACAGATGAACGGGCAGGCAGCAGGGCTGCTCCCGACATTCGAGTCCGGTGGACTGCAGCTCATGCAGGAACTGCAAGCGTTGGCCGCGCGGCAACAGGCGCTCGCGCGCGAGCTCGAGCAGTTGCGCGCGGACGGTGAGCTGAGTGGCACTGGGGAGTTGGCCGACGAGGCTGACGATATCGCCGAGCAACTTGGAGGCGGGCGGCTCGACAACGAGATCCTGGAGCGACAGGAGCGTCTGTTCCGGCGGTTGCTCGACGCGGGTCGAACGCTCGAGAGCGACCAGGAAGACGAGCGTCGGGACCGGGTCGCCGAATCGGCGCGGCCCGGCAACGTGCGACTTCCCGCGGCCGCGGACGTTTCGCTGGGTGCGTCCCGGTACCGCTATCCGTCCTGGGCGGAATTGCGTACGCTGACGCCCGACCAGCGTCGGCTCATTCTCGAGTACTTCCGGCGGCTCAATGCGCCGCGTCCGTAGCGCGCTTCTCGTTCTCAGTCTCGTGGTCCTGCCCGAGCTGGCGCTCGCGCAGAGTCCGCTGCAGTTGGAACGGGACGGCCGTCTCGCCGAAGCTTCTGGTGCATACCGCCGCGCACTCGATGTAGACCCCGCCGATGTCAGCGCCCTGTTGGGCCTCGAGCGTGTGCTGTTGCGTCTTGGGCACTTGGATTCCCTACGCCGTTATCTCACACGCGCCGTGCGCAGTATCCCGACGAGCGAAGCGGTTCGCGAGCTGCACTTCCGGACAGTGGCGGCGCTCGACGGAGACGACAGCGTTGCCGTGGTCGCGGCGCAGTGGATGGCGTCGATACCCACGAGTACCAACCCGTATCGTGCATGGGCGCAGTGGCTCGCCAGTCGGGGGCGACTCGAGGAGGCTCGCGCCGTCATCGCGCGAGGCGGTGAACGGATCGGAGACATCCGGTTGACGCAGTACGGCGCGCAGCTGGCCGTACAGGCCGCGGACTGGGACGACGCGGCACGGCAGTGGGCGCGTGCGGTCGCCGCCAGCCCCGAGCTCACGGCGAGTGCCAGCACCGGACTGCGGCGCATTCCTGAGGAGCGCCGCGCGCCGGTGCTCCGCTTCTTGACGACGGAGGCGGGTCCCCCCGGCACCTGGATCGCGGCGAACCTGCTCGCCGCGTGGGACCGACCGGGCGAGGGGTGGAGTCTGCTGGCCAGCGCACTTCCGAACGACGAGTCCCAAGCGCCTGTGCTGTTGCGCCGTTTTGCCGATGCTGCGTCGGAGACCGGGACGAGCGAGGGCCTTCGGGCCCGCGGGTTTGCGTTGGAACGGTTGGCGGAGTTGTTGCGGGGTCCCGCGGCCGATCGCGCGCGGCTGGACGCGGCGCAAGCCTTTGCCAATGCGGGCAGTTTAGCCGGTGCGCAGCGGATGCTGGATCGCGTCTCGGTCGATCGGGGAGAGAGCTCACGAGAGGCTGCGGCGGCCATGGCCACCTTCATCCGGGTGCTTGCCGATGCTGGACAGGTCGAGGCGGCGGCAAACCGGTTTCGCGAATGGGAAGCGCAATTGGCACCGCGTGATGCAGAGCGCATCCGCGAGACGATCGCGTGGGCATGGATTCGGCGTGGCGAATTCGCGCGTGGCCAGGCGCTCCTTGGATCCGATTCGACGCCGGGTGCGCACGCCGTGCTCGGTTGGATCGCGCTCTATCAAGGGGAGCTCGCCACGGCTAGACACCACTTCGATGCGGCGGGACCGTACGCCCGGGAGCGTGCCGAGGCGACACGTCGCGCCGCCATGCTGGTGCTGTTGGAGCGGGTGCAGGTGGCACGGCACCCGGCGTTGGGTGCGGCCTTGCTCGGTCTCGAGGGAGACAAAGTGAGCCGGGCTGTTGCCGAGCTGCGCCAGGCAGCCGAGCGGCTCGGCTCGAGTGGGCGCGCGGCCGTCTTGACGGTTGCTGGAGAAGCCGCGTCGAAAGAAGGTGATGCTGCAACGGCGGAGGCGGTGCTGCTCGAGGCCATCGCGAGTGATCCGCAGGGTCCCATGGCGCCGAGTGCGGAGTATCAGCTCGCAACGGTGTACGTCTCTTCGGGACGAACGGACGAAGCGATCGATCGGCTGGAGCGGTTGATTCTCACGTATCCCCGGAGCGCGCTCGTGCCACAGGCCCGACGGTTGTTGGACCGGGTACGAGGGATGGTCCCGAACTCATGAAACGGCGGGATTTTGTCGGTGCGGGCGTGGCGGCATGCGTCCCGCTGGCGTTTGGGGATCTCGCGCTCGGCGTCGGCGGACGGCGGTCGAGACGCGCACCGTGGTTACTCGTGCCCATGGACGAGCGTCAGACAAACCACTTGAAGGCATACGGCGTCCTGTTCCGCGCGCTCAAGCGAGGAGCCACGGGTGAGTGGCTGCTCAATTATCGGGGTGGGAGTTTTCTCGTCTCCGACGACCCGGTCGTTTTGCGGGAGGCGGCGCTAGACGGCGTTCACGTCGAACCGATCACCGCGAGTCAGGAAGTGGATGTGCGCGGGACGATCGCCGCGAGCAACATGGACTCCGTACCGCTCGAGAAAGCCCCTCGCGTGGCCGTGTACGTTCCTCCGAACACCGCCCCATGGGACGATGCGGTGACGATGGCGCTCGAGTATGCCGGCATCGCGTACGACAAGGTATGGGATCCCGAAGTGCTGGCGGGCGGGTTGAGTGACTATGAGTGGCTCCACTTGCATCACGAAGATTTCACGGGGCAGTATTCCAAGTTCCTTCTCACGGCGAGCGGATCGCCGTGGCTCCGCGAAATGGTTCGCGTCTACGAGCGAACGGCACAAGCCCTGGGGTTTGCCAACCCAGCAGATCTCAAGAAGGCCGCTGCTCGGGCCATTCGTCGCTACGTGGAAGACGGTGGATTTCTGTTTGCCATGTGCACGGCGACGGAGACACTGGGGATCGCGCTGGCCGCCGAGGACGTGGACGTGGCGGCCGCGTTCAGTGATGGCACACCGATGGATCCCGACGCGTCGGCGCGGCTCAACTGGGAACGGTCGTTCGCCTTCACGGGCGCCGCGCTCGAGCCCTCTCCGTCTGTGGCGAGCTTCTCCGACATAGACGGCCACCAGGTGAATCACGCGGTGCGCCGGCAACCGCTCGGCGCGTTCACCCTGTTCAATTTCAGCGCGAAGATCGATCCGGTGCCGGCAATGCTGGTGCAATGCCATCGCAACGTGATTCCGGATTTCTACGGGCTTACGACCTCGTTCACGCGCGCGCGCCTCAGACCCGACGTGATCGTGTTGGCGGAAGAGCCGGGTGCCCCGTGGGTCAAATACATCCACGGCAATCGTGGGGAGGGGACCTGGACGTTCTTTGGGGGGCACGATCCGGAAGACCCGCAGCACCAGATCGGTGATCCACCAACCGATCTGTCGTTGCACCCCCATTCGCCCGGGTATCGACTGATTCTCAATAACGTGTTGTTCCCGGCGGCCAAGAAGCGCGAGCTCAAGACGTGACCACACTCTCTGCGGAGGCACGGGCCACCCTGGCCAACGAAATCGCCGCCGCCGGCGGGCGTGAAGTGTCATTTGTCGGCAGCGTCGACGAAGACGGTTGCATCGTGGACGTGCGCGCGGTGGCACGGGGAACGGTGCAGGAAGTCCTCGCGTTACCCGGCGTCGCTGCGCGCGGTGAAATCGTCTTGCACAATCATCCGAGCGGCGAACTGGATCCGTCCGCCGCCGATCTGCACGTGGCAGCGGGACTGCACGACGAAGGTGTCGGGTTCGCGATTGTCGACAACCACGCTGACACGCTCTACGTCGTGGTCGAGGTGCCACGCCGGACCGAGCGCGTCCCACTGGATGCCGTTGCCATTGCGAACACGCTGGCAGAAGGCGGGTCGGTCGCCCGCGTACTCGGGCAGTTCGAAGACCGCGCGAGCCAGCGCGACATGGCGGCCTACGTAGCGGATACATACAACGAGGGTGGGGTGTCGCTGTTGGAAGCGGGAACTGGTGTGGGGAAGTCGTTCGCTTATCTCGTTCCCGCCATCGAGTGGAGCCTCGCCAACGGCGAGCGCACCATGGTGTCGACGAACACCATCAATCTGCAGGAGCAGTTGATCGGCAAAGACCTTCCGCTCCTCGCACACGCGTTCGCGGAGCGAGAGCGCGAACCGGCGTTCGCGATCCTCAAAGGCTGGAACAACTACCTCTGCCTCGCTCGCCTCGGGTTTGCCATGAGCGGGCAGACCTCGTTGTTGGAGCCCGAGCTACAAAGCGAGCTCGGCACGCTCGAGGAATGGGCCGCGCGTACGAGTGATGGCTCGCTCGCCGATCTACTGGACCAGCCGACGATCGAGGTGTGGGAGGAAGTCCGGGCGGAGCCGGATCTGTGCACTCGGCTCGAGTGTCCACAGTTCGACCGGTGCTTCTTGTTCGAGGCGCGGCGTCGGGCTGCCGAAGCAGATGTCGTGGTGGTGAATCACCATTTGCTCGCGGCGGATCTCGCCGTCCGACGCGCCCAGGAGAACTGGCAGGAAGCGGCCGTGCTGCCGCCCTATCGACGCCTCATCTTGGACGAGGGCCACCACCTGGAAGATGTGGCCGCGCAGCATCTCGGCTCGCAGGTCACGTCCCGTGGCGTCATGCGATTGCTCAGTCGACTCGAGCGAAACGGCAAGGGACTCATCCCGGCGCTGCTCACCGAACTGGCGGTGCGCGGCGACCTGCTGAGCGATGCGTCGGCCGACTTGCTCCGCGACTCGTTGCTGCCAGCGGTATCGACGGCCCGCACCCACGTCGAGCAGGTGTTCCGCCTGCTCGCCGAGCGACTCGCCAAGGAATCGGCGCCGGTGCTGCGGCTGGACGACCGATTCGCTGCGGACCCCCTGTGGGAGCGCGGCCTCTCGGTGGCATTGGACAACGTGATGTCCGCACTTGGTGCGCTCCGCGACGGCGTCGACATGGTGGCCGATCGCATGGAGCTCACCGAAGAACCGGATCGCCGCTCGCAGATCGTGCAGGAGTTGCGTGGCGTCGTGCGTCGGCTGCAGATGGCGGCGGACGGATTCGTGTTGGCGTTGCGGCCATTGCCTGGCGCCGAGCTGGTTCGCTGGATGGAGCGGCGTGGCACTCGGCCCACCGGTGGCCTGCCGTTTCCGATGGCGCTTGCCGCCGTGCCACTCGACCTCGCGACCATGCTGCGCGAATCCCTGTTCGACAAGGTCGAGACAGTGGTCGTTACGAGCGCGACGCTCGCGGCGGGTGGGAGTTACGATTTTCTGCGTGAACGCATTGGACTGGCGCAGCCGCCCGACCCGGTGCGGTACGCGGAGATCCTGCCGTCGCCCTTCGAGTTCTCGCAGCAATGCTTGCTCGGCGTTCCGACGGACCTGGACGATCCGCGCAGCAACGAAGCGGGACATGATCGGGCAGTTGCACGAGCGGTCGTGGAGCTCGCACATGCGTCCGACGGTGGCCTGTTCGTCCTGTTCACCAGCCACGCGGCACTCAGACGCGCTGCCGCCGCCGTGCGCAGCGACGTCGGCGCGCGGTGGCCGCTCTTGGTCCAGGGCGAAGCCCCACGCGATTTCCTGTTGCGCCGATTCCGCGAGCTGGGCTCAGCGGTGCTGTTGGGGACGGACAGCTTCTGGGAAGGGGTCGACGTACCGGGACGCTCGCTCCGGGCGTTGGTGCTCGCGAAACTCCCGTTCAAGGTGCCGACCGAGCCGCTCACGGCGGCGCGCATCGAGGCATTGGAGGCGCAGGGTCTCGACGGATTCCGCCATTACCTGCTGCCGCTCGCCGCGCTCAAGCTCAAGCAGGGCTTTGGACGGTTGATCCGGTCGAAGGCCGATGTGGGCGTCGTAGTCATACTCGATCCCCGTGTCGTGACGCGGAATTACGGTGAGGTGCTGCTGCGGACTCTTCCGCCGGCCGAGCGCGTCGTTGGCTCCTGGGCGGACGTGCGTGGCTCTGCCGAGGAATTCTTCGCGCGCCACGGCATTGGAGCGCCGGCATGACTGGCCCAAGTGAGCGGTTGAAACTGCTGCCGGCCTACGCGGTGGCCGAGTTGGCCGAGATCAAGCGTCGGCTGCTCGCCGACGGTGTCGACGTCATTGACTTGAGTGCGGGTGACGCAGACTTCCCGCCACCGGCCGTTGCCGTCGAGTCGCTTGGTGCCGCGGCGCGCGATCCGGCGATGAGCCGGTACTCGTACCAGGCTGGCCTGACCACGTATCGCGAAGCGGCTGCGCGCTACATGCAGCGGCGCTTCGGTGTCGAGATGGACCCTGTGAGTGAGCTCCTGCCGCTCATCGGTTCCAAAGACGGGCTGGCACACTTGCCGCTGGCGTTCGTGAATCCTGGCGAGGTGTGCGTGCTTCCCGATCCTGGGTACCCCGCGTATCTGGGTGGCGCCGTGCTTGCCGGGGCAGACGTCGAGCTAGTGCCGCTCCTGCCGGACAACGGCTTTCTGGTAGAGTTGGAAGACTTGCCGCCCGAGCGATTGCGCCAGACGCGGCTCGTGTTCCTCAACTATCCGAACAACCCGACGACCGCCGTCGCGCCACGCGACTACTTGGAGCGGACGGTGCGCGTATGCCGCGAGCATGGCATTCTCATCGCCTACGACAACCCCTACGTCGACATCACGTTCGACGGCTATCGTGCGCCGAGCATCTTCGAGATTGATGGTGCGAGGGACGTGGCCCTCGAGTTTCATACCCTGTCGAAGAGCTTCTCGATGACGGGGTGGAGAATCGCGTGGGTCGCCGCCGCGCCCGAGTTGATCGGGCCGCTGAGGAAACTCAAGACATGGGTGGACACCGGCGTGTTTCTCGCCGTCCAGCACGCTGGGGCGGCGGTGCTCGATAATGCGGAAGCCTTGGCGGCACCGCTGGTCACGGAGTTGGCAAGACGGCGCGACGCTGCGGTAGAGGCGCTTGCGGACGTCGGACTCACCGTCGAGAAGCCGAAAGCCACGATGTATCTGTGGGTGCCGCTTCCGGCGGGGACTGACAGCGACCAATTCGTGCGGGACGTGTTGCGGAATGAGGGAGTGGTATTGCTGCCCGGTGCGGCGTTCGGCCGGGGGGGTGCGGGGTTCTTCCGCATTGCGCTCACGGTGGATGTTGGGCGGCTCCGCG
>JAOTWK010000128.1 GCA_029862935.1 Gemmatimonadota bacterium
CTGCCGCACTTCCTCTCGGAGGGCCGTGGCACGATCGATGTGTACTTCACCCGGGTGTACAACCCGGTGTGGACGAACCCGGACGGGTTCTCGTGGATCGAGGTGCTCACGAACGAGCGGCTCATGAAGCTGCACGTGGCCCTCACGCCGACGTGGAACGAAACCGCGTACTTCGCGGACTACGTGCTGCCCATGGGACATTCGTCGGAGCGGCACGACACGCACTCCTATGAAACGCACGACGGGCAGTGGGTCGGATTCCGCCAGCCGGTGCTCCGTGCGCTGCGCGAGCGGATGGGACAGGCGGTGAACGACACCCGTGAGGTGAATCCCGGTGAAGTGTGGGAGGAGAACGAGTTCTGGATGGAGCTATCCTGGCGCATCGACCCAGATGGAAGCATGGGCATCAGGAAATACGTCGAGTCGAAGGCACGCCCAGGAGAAAAGCTAGGCGTCGACGAGTACTACGCGTATGCCTTTGAACACTCCATTCCAGGACTTCCGGACAAGGCTGCAGCCGAAGGCCTGACGCCGCTCGAATACATGCGGCGGTACGGCGCGGTCGAGGTCACCAAGTCGGTCGGTCCGCGCTACGAAGAGGAGGTGCCGCGCGACGATCTTCAGGATCTCGGTGAGGACCGGTTTGGGCGCATCTATACCCGCGCACCCAAAGTGCCGACTCTCAACGTGGTGCCGATGCCGAGTCCCGAGGGCGATGCGCAGGGGCGCCGTCCGGTGGGCGTGCGCGTCGACGGGGCAATTCGTCGCGGATTCCCGACGCCGAGTGGACGGCTCGAATTCTATTCTGAGACGCTCGCCAACTGGGGATGGCCCGAGTGCGCCCTACCGACCTACATGCGGAGTCACGTTCATCCGGATCACTTGGCACCGGGGCAGAAGGTGCTGATCTCGACGTTCCGCCTGCCGGTCCACATCCACACGAGGAGTGCGAACGCCAAGTGGCTGGACGAGATCGCACACACCAATCCGTTGTGGATCAATCCCAACACGGCCGGAGAGCTGGGGGTCAGAACGGGTGATCTGGTACGCGTTGAGACTGAAATCGGCTATTTCGTGGTGAAGGCGTGGGTAACGGAGGGCATTCCGCCGTCGGTGGTCGCCTGCAGTCATCATATGGGGCGATGGAGGATCCACGATGAGGGTCAGCGCCAGCTCATGGCGACCGTCGAGCTGGATCACGCGGGGTCGGACTGGGGACTGAGTCGGAAGGCGGGCGTGGGCCCATTTCCGTCGAGCGACCCTGACACGCGTCGCATTTGGTGGACCGACGTGGGCGTGCATCAGAACCTCACGTTCTCCGTGCATCCGGACCCGATTTCGGGTCAGCACTGTTGGCATCAGGCGGTGCACGTCCGGCGAGCGCAGCCCGGTGATGCCTACGGGGACATTCATGTGGATACGGAGAAGTCGCGGGCGGTGTATCGCGAATGGTTGCGCAAAGCACGGGCGGCGTCGAGCCATTCGCCCGAAGGTACGCGGCGGCCGTTCTGGTTGCTGCGCCCGCTCAAACCGGCAAAGAAGCACTTCCGGCTCCCGCCGCCGAAGGCGCCGGCCGGAGCGGGGACGTAGCGGCGATGGAGTTGTTGCGCGCCCTTGCCGTGGTGGCAGAGCCGCCGAGCGACGAGACCGCGACTCTTGCGGAGCTTCTGCAACTGGGGGCGACCCCGTCGGCAGAGGACTACACGGACCTATTCACGTTTCAGTTGATGCCGTACGCGTCGATCTATGTGGGCGCTGAGGGCATGTTGGGAGGGGAGGCCCGTGACAGAGTCGCCGGCTTTTGGCGAGCACTCGGTCAGGATCCCCCGGTGGAACCCGATCATGTCGCCGTGTTGTTGGCTCTGTATGCTCGACTGTGCGACATGGAGTCGGAAGGCGCGCCGGAGCACGTCCGAGAGGCGTTCTTCTGGGAACACCTGGCCAGTTGGATGCCTGTGTGGCTCGAGAAGCTCGCTGATGTCGCGACGGGTCCCTATGCGGTGTGGGCGGGCATCGTGGCGCGTTCGTTCGCTGAGACGGCGGGCACTACGACCTCCGCCGTGTTGCCGCTCCACCTACGCGCCGCCCCACAACTGGGTGAATCGTTCGAGTCGATGGAAGCGTTGGCGCAGGCGCTCCTCACGCCCGTCCGATCGGGAGTGATCGTGACACGTCGTGATCTGGCGCGTGCGGCCCGCGAGTTGGCGCTCGGGCTGCGCGCGGGGGAGCGGCGTTATATCATGCGAGCCTTGCTGGAACAGGATGCGGGCCGCACACTCCGGTGGTTGGCGCGAGAAGCGGAGGCGTGGTCTGCGCGGTACGCGGCGCGTCTCGTTGGCTTTGGTGACGTTGCGCGATTTTGGTCCGGACGTGCAGATCGAACGGCGCGCACGTTGAGGACGATGACGGAAGATCAGGAGGTCACCCATGCTGGATCAGGACGTTAGGCTCACCGAAGACGCGGTCCGCAAGATCGTGCGCGAGGAGGTGGAGCGCGCGTTCAAGAAGGACCCGGCGAAGAAGCGCATGAGTCTCATCTCGTCAAAGGGAACTCTCGACTGGGCGTATCCGCCGTTGATCCTCGCCACGGCCGGAGCCGCGACGGGAATGGACGTGGCGATCTTCTTCACGTTCTACGGCTTGACGGTGATTCACAGGGATTTCGAGAAACTGCTCAAGGTGTCGCCGGTGGCGAACCCAGGCATGCCGATGCCCGTCCCGATGCCTGACATCGTCACGGCGCTACCTGGCATGACGTCGTTCGCAACGGGGATGATGAAGTCCAAGTTCAGCAAGAAGGGCGTGGCGAGCATTCGCGAACTCATCGACGTCGCCATCGAGTCCGACGTGCGCCTGATTGCATGCCAGATGACGATGGATGTCTTCGGCTATGAAGAAAAGGACTTCTTGGATGGCGTGGAGTTTGGCGGTGCCGCCGCTTTCATGTCAGAAGCGCGGAAATCGCACGTCACGCTGTTTATCTGACAACGCTCACGTGACCAGAGGAGAACAATGGCTGAAGTTCAGGAAACCAAGGTGCTCGACGCGCGCGGCCTTCTGTGTCCGATGCCCGTCGTCAAGACGAACAAGGAAATGAAGAGCATGGCGGCAGGCGAGATCCTCAAGGTGCTCGCAACGGACCGTGGCTCGATCGTCGATTTTCCCGCGTGGGCTGAAGACACCGGGAACGAGCTGATCGAGTGGCACGAAGAGGGCGAGGGCGTGATGGTGTTCTACCTGCGCAAGGTCGAAGAGGAGGACTGACCAGTGATCATGAAGCAGTTTCGGTACGAGCCGTTGGCGCAGGCGTCGTACTTGCTAGCCTGCCCACGGGCGAAAGAAGCCATCGTCGTCGACCCGATCGACAACCTCGGCGCGGAGTTTTACGTCCTCGAGGCTGCCGACTTGGGGTTGGCGATCACCGCGGTGCTCGAGACGCATGTCCACGCAGACTACATCTCCTGTGCCCGTGAGCTCGCCGAGATGAACGGCGTGCCACACTATCTGAACGAGAAGGCAAAGGGCCTCGTGCAATACGAGTTCACCCCGTTTGCCGACGGGCATGTGTTCGAGGTCGGTGGCGTCCGGATCGAGGCGATGCACACGCCGGGACACACGCCCGAGCACACATCCTATCTCGTCACGGATACAGCGCGATCTGACGATCCGTGGTTCGTACTGACCGGCGACTCGCTGTTCGTGGGCGACGTGGGTCGGCCAGATCTCCTCATCGGCGACCAGGCGCTGGACGTGATGGGCGAAGAGGACCGTGCAGCAACGCTCTATCGGTCCGTCACCGAAAAGCTGTTTGCGCTGCCCGATTTCGTCGAGGTGTACCCCAATCACTACGGTGGCTCGACCTGCGGGGGCGTCAACATGAGCGGCAAAGCCGGCTCGACGATCGCGTTCGAGAAGAAGTTCAACTTGGCAATGCGGCAGCCGACGGCGGAGGACTTCGCCAGGTTCGTGAAGGAAACCTCGAAACCGTTCCCTGATGACTATCAACGAATCAAGTCATACAATCTGGGCCTCATTTCGAAAGAAGAAGTGCAAGGAGCGTCCGCATGATTCCGCAAGAGGTGCAAGCAGCGGTGGCGGAGGGTGCAGTCGTGCTCGACATGCGGCCGCCCAAGCCGTTCACCAAGGAGCATGTGGGTGGTGGCGTGAACATTCAGTTCAATCGCGCCGACCTCGCGGAACGGGCCGAGATGTCGTTGCCGATGGACGCGCGCTATATCGTGCACGCCGAACCCGACCCGATCGCCAAAGTCGCCGTGAAGATCCTGCAAGACGCCGGTTTCACGGTCCTGGGTCACTTGGAAGGTGGGCTCAAGGCGTGGAAGGCGGCGGGACTCCCGACGGCCGAACTTCCGCTCATCGACGTCGACCATCTCAAGGCGAAGATCGACGACTACAAGGTGATCGACACCCGCGAGCGGTTCGAGTTCAAGTATGGGCACATCCCAGGTTCCGATGTGGTCGAGTGGACGGAGCCATGGGAGAAGTTCGAAGCCGTCGACGACAGTAAGCCCCTGGCTCTCGTCTGCGGTGACCAGGTACGAAGCTCCTACGTCGCCTCGATCATGCAGCGGGCAGGCAAGAACGCCTCGTTGGTGTTCGGGGGGATGGTCGATTGGACCGAGCGGGGCTATCCGCTCGAGAAGACGAAGAAATAGCCCACAAGTCCATGCGCTCCGCACCGATGGCGCTGTCCCGACTGGCGACGGTGGCGACGTGCGTGTCTGCCATCGCGGTCGCGTCTCCCGCACACGCGCAGCTGCCCGTGCCGGGTGCCTGGACGTTCGTTTCTAGCCCGCACGCCGACCTGTGGTTCCACGGGCTCGCGGTTGTCGGGTTCGAGGGTTTCGCACCCGTGCCGCTCTACAGCCGCGACTATGTGGCTCGGGTGCACGCAGCGAAGGCGGAGCGCGGCGTTGCGCGGACGCCGCTCGACTCAATGGCAGGTTCCCTCCGCGCTGGCCTCGAGCGCGACAGCACCTTCGAGCTGTTTCACTTCGTTCCGCTGTATTTCGGGGTGAGCAGCGTCCCCGAGATGCTCGAAGCCCTGAACGATGTCGCGCGCGGCAGGCGACCGAGCGATTTCGGGAGCGGGGCGGTTGCGAGCGTGTTGACGAGCCGCCGGCAACGGCGTGTGCTTGGCGAGTTCGTTCGGGCGCTCGAAGTGGAGTGGGAGCTGTTTTACCGCGAGTACTGGGAAGAGACCCGTGCGGCCAACGCGCGGCATATCGTGGCCAGTCAGCAATTGTGGAACCGCACGCTGGGACCCGTGCTCGATCCGTTCCTTCGGGCGCGCCAGGCACTTGGCGGCGTGGCGTTCGTGTCTCCCGCCGTCGGGCTGGAGGGGCGGGTGTTTGGCGGGCGGCCGGAACGCCCGGACGATCACGTGGCGGCAGTCATGTTGGCGCCGTCCGATTCGTTGGCCGCGGCCCTGCTGCTCGTACGCGAGCTATGCTATCCGCTGGCCAGCGAGCTCACGGAACGCATGCAGATCGGTGTAGGTGACCGTGTCTTCGCCGAGCGTGTGAGCAGCCGCGCCGCTATCCGGTGTGGTGCGATGCTCCTCGACCGCCATGTGCCGAACCTGACCGCTCGGTATCGTGAGCTGTATCTGGCGGCGACATCGGAGGACGGCCGGGGCGCGGAAGCGTTCAGGCGAGCGTTCCCGGTCGACGCCTTGCTCCTGCGCGAGCTGCGCGAGGAATTGCGCGCGTACTGAGACGCGGCGCGTGATCGCGATCGCACCAAAACACGAGGGCGGCGTATTAGCGCCGCCCTCGTGGCAATGTGGGTGTGGTGCCGAAGTTCAGTCGCCGATTTGTGCGGCGAGCTCCGCAATCGCCGTGCGAATCCGATCGAGATCGGTGCGCAGTTCCTGATAGCGCAACTTGGCGTCGTTCCCAATCTTCTGGTCCGCACGGTCAATCATGCTCGAGAGGTACTCCAATTGGCTTTCGAGCATGGGCTGCGGGTACCTGATGTCTTGCCGCGTCATCAGCTGCGCTTCCAACTCCTCGAGCTGTCTCACCGCGCGGCCTCCCGCTCGAGGCGCCCGCTGTTTGAGCTCCTCCAGGCGATGGCGGGCAGCCCGGGCCCCTGTGATGGCATCGCGAACCTCGATGCCGAACGTGTATTGCTCCATCAGATCCGACTGGCTCACCCCGTCCGCGGCCGTGCGCGGATCGATCAAGACGGTGAGTGGCCCCTGCTCGACCCAGTCGCCGGCGCGGAGCCGCACCTCGTACTGCCCTGGCGGAACCATCGGTCCGGACCCGCTCGACCGTTGCGTGCGAGGGTTGATGGAGCCTTCGGCCCGCAGATCCCACACGAACCGGTGGACGCCGGGACTGGTCGTGAGTCTCGTGCTGTGTCTCGCCCGCGTGGCGGGACCACCCATGCCTCGAGCGGCGGTCGGCGGCCCGAGTTGGTGGCCACTGGTGAACGCCCGGATGACGGCGCCGCCAGCATCCAAGATCTCGAGGGTCAGACCCTCGACCGGCTCACGTGCCAGATAGTAGTCGATAGCGGCCCCCTGCGGCGGGTATTGGGGGTCTGCCGGCGATCGCGTGGCCCACGAGTAGCGCAACCGGTACGCGTTGCGCGGTGCGAACAGCGCGTACGGCCGGTTCGTGACCTGTGGCGTCAGCTGATGGAGCGGCGTCAGGTTGTCCATGATCCAGAACGACCGGCCCATCGTGGAAATCACGAGGTCCTTGCGGTAAACCTTAAGGTCGGTGACTGGCGTGACGGGCAAGTTCTGCTGGAACGACTGCCACGAGGCCCCGTCATCGAACGAAATGAAGACCCCGAACTCCGTGCCGGCGTACAGCAGTCCCTCGCGATCGGGATCCTCCCGCACCACTCTCGTGGGGGAGTCCATGGGGATCCCGTTTGTACCGGTGGTGAGCCGCGTCCAGGACTGTCCATAATCGGTGGTACGATAGATGTACGGCTGCCAGTCCCCCAACAGGTAGCGATAGACCGCGGCGTATGCTTTGCCCGGTCGGTGCGGTGAGGGATCGATGTGCTGGACCCGTCCGTTTGGAGGCAGGTCGGCTGGTGTCACGTTGTCCCATGTCTTGCCGCCATCCCGCGTCACGTGAATCGGTCCGTCATTGGCCCCCACCCAGATGAGACCTGGCTCAAGAGGCGATTCCTCGACCGCATAGATCGTAGAGTAGAATTCCTCTCCCGTAATGTCGCGGTTGATCGGACCACCCGAGACGACCTGCTTGTCGGGCTCGAACGCGGTGAGATCAGGTGAGATGGTCTCCCAGGTCACGCCTTCGTCTCGGGTAACGTGGAGGAACTGCGACGCGTGGTACACCACATCGGGATCGTGTGGTGATATCTCGATGGGCGAGACTCGCTGGAACCGGTAGCGCAAGTCACGAGGATTGTGCCCGTACATGTTGGCGGCGCCCACGTAGTACTGCTTTTCCTGCCCGGTCCGCTTGCTGTAGCGACCGAATCGTCCCTTGCAGTTGGCATACACGATGTCGGCGTTGCCTGGTTTCGGAACCGCCGGGCCCGTCTCGCAGCCTCCGATCGACAGCCAGTGGCTCGTGCCACCTCTTGTCGCGGGATAGGGAGGCAGGCTTGGGACGGCTATCGTCGAGTTGTCCTGCTGGCCCGCGTACAGCCAGTAGGGGAACTGGTCATCGATGTCTACTTGGTACAGTTCGGCAGTCGGTTGGTTGCTCTGCGACGACCACGTGACGCCACCGTTCAACGTGACGTTGACACCACCGTCGTTGGATTGAATAAACAGGTTCGGGTCCTTGGGATTGATCCACATGTCGTGGTTGTCTCCGTGCGGTGTCGAGCGCCGCTCGAAGGACTGTCCGCCATTCTCGGACCTGAAGAAGCCTTCGTTGTTGATGTAGACCATGTCCGCATCGCTGGGGGCCGCGTCCACATTCGTGTAATAGAACGGCCGGTTGAGAATGCCGCGCTGCGTGCTGATGAGGCGAAAACTCTCCCCGCGGTCGTCGGAGCGGTACAACCCTCCGCTGGGCTCGGCCTCCATCAAAACGTACAGTCGATTGGGAGCGGCGGCCGACACGGCAAGATCGCTCTTGCCGATCAACTCGGCGGGCAACCCGTTCACGAGCTTGCGCCACGTTTCCCCGCCGTCGGACGACTTGTAGATGCCTCCTTCGCGAGCGCCGCTGATGATGGTCCACGGCTTGCGTTCCGCCCGCCACATTGCCGCGTAGATCTCCCTCGGGTTGTCGGGAGCGAATTCGAGATCCACGGCGCCGGTGGAGTCGGAAACGAACAACACGCGGTCCCAGTGCCGTCCCGCATCCAATGATCGATAGACGCCCCGCTCCGGACTCGGGCCGAAGGCGTGCCCGATGGCAGCCACATACACGATGTTCGGGTCATTGGGGTGGATCAGCACTGCGCCAATCTGGCCCACGTCGCGGAGCCCGATGAACGACCAGGTCTCTCCCGCGTCGGACGATCGGTACACCCCGCGACCGGCAATGACGTTGCTGCGAATGCCGTCGGATCCGGTGCCGACGTAGACCACGTTGGGATCGGAATTGGCGACGCGGATCGCGCCGATCGAGCCGGTCTGGAAATACCCATCCGAGACGTTGCGCCAGACTTGTCCGTAATCGGTCGTCTTCCAGACGCCACCGCCGGTCGCGCCCATGTAGAACGTTTCCGG
>JAOTWK010000129.1 GCA_029862935.1 Gemmatimonadota bacterium
ACCCCGTGCGTCACGACAGCCGTGGCGAAGAAGAGCCCTGACACCATCAGCGCCACTCCCCAGACGAAGTCCTGATTGTGCAGAAATCGCAGGGAGAGAGCCGAGGGTAACCCCAAGAGGAACCCGCCAATGCCGACGAGTCTCACCGCACGCTGTCGATCCAAACCCGCGTCGCGAAGAACCCGGGTCGCCAACTCGACCATCGCGATCAAGCTGGTGAACGCGGCGAACGCCAGGGCGACGAAGAAGATCAACATGAAAAAGCGACCCCACGGCACCCGCGCGAAGAGCTGTGGCATCCAGATGAACGTCAGTCCTTCGTTCCCGGTGCTGAAGATCGTCTCCTGGATCAACTCCGATGTGAGCGTGGCCCCGCTCGTCACCGCCTCGGCAAGCGCTGGGTAGCCAGCCAGTGCATCCGGGTCGGACGCGAGGCTGGCAACGATTTCCGGGACGACCGAAAACACGGTACACAGCACCATGACGCCGGCAAAGAGAGACACCGTATTGTTCGCTGCCGGCAACAAGAACGCGTTCAGCGCCGTGTCTTCTCCGGCGCGGAGGTAGGCAGCGTACGCGAGAATGAGTCCCCATCCGGCACCCGTATCCCACGCGTTCTGTGTGAGCGCTTCGATCCAGATACGTGCATCGGTGAGTCGTTCCCAATCGACGGTGAACAGATAGCGGAGCCCGTCTTCCGCTCCTGGCAACGTCACAGCACGGATCGCCAGCGCCAACACGAGCAGCACCAACGTCGGCATGAGGAGCCTGGCAACCCACTCGATCCGTCGGACCCCACGCGACACGACGAAGGTTGCTGCACCAATGGCCAATCCGTGGGTCAGCACCGGCCACCACGAGTCCGTGTAGCTGGCCCAAAACGCGCCGGGCTGCCCACCGGGAATCTGGCCGAGCACCGTCGCCGCCACGTAGCGAAGCGTCCACCCAGCAACCACCGAGTAGTAAAACATGATCGCTGTGGCCACGAAGGCGATAAACGCACCCATCCATGCCCAACGCGGGCCCATCAATTGGATGAACGCTCCAATGGGACCCGTGCCCGTCTTCCGTCCCGCACCGAACTCGACGAGGATCAGCGGAATCGACCACAAGAAGAGGAACGCCAGCCACGCGATGATGAACTCACCGCCCCCGTTCTGCGCCGCGATGCGCGGAAACCGCCAGATGTTGCCGGTCCCGACCGCCATGCCGAGCATGACGAGCATCATCATCCAGCGAGAAGAGAACGTCTCCCGGGTCATGCGAGCGTAGCTTCCAAGCGTTCAGTCACGAGGTGGAACGAGAGGTCGCTCCCCGTGGCTTCGCGGGCCAGGTTGTCTGCCGGCTCGGCTTGTCCACGGCGCATGAACTCCGTCACCCACTCCCCCGCCTGCGGGTTGCGAAACCAGTCCTCATCGTACTGCTCGACCAAGGCCGTCGAGAGCATCGCCTCGAGCTGCCACGCCCTCAGATAGCGCGCGGCGTAGAACCCCGGATCGACGTCCAACAGGAAGTCACCCGCGCCGTAGCGAAACAGCGTGGCTTCGCTCAGGAGGTCACGGTACCGTGAGGCCACCGATGTGAAGTCACTGCGATGCAGCTCCAACTCATAAATCAGCTTCGCCGCATACCGCCGAGCCAGAAACAGCTCCCCGACCGCCAACTCGAAGCCAAGCGTCGCAGCGTCCGCCGCGGACAGGCCGGCCCACATGCGCAACCACCGCGGATTGAGGGTGAGGTGGTCCCACAGCATCGCGAAGCCTTCGGTCACCGAGGCGTCGCCCAGCCACCGTGCCTCGAATGGGAGATCCTGATCGACGGACGCGAAGTGCATCGCGTGGCCAAGTTCGTGCCAGAATGTGCGGTAATCGGCATGTCCACCGTACGGTCGGATCACCAGATACACCTCGTCGGGGACACGTACGGGCACGCAAAACGCGCGCGGCTGCTTTGCTTCGCGTTCGGCGGTGTCGAAGTGCACGCGTGCCCCGACCGTATGGTCCAAGCCCATGGCGGCCATCTGCGACGACGCCGTGTCCATCATTGCGTCCGCGCCGAACGCCGCATCGAACCCATCGGCACGAAACAGCCACGCGGCGTCCGCCCGTTGCAGGTCGGAAATTGGGAGACCCAGGCGGCGCTTTACCAAGCGGGCCAGTCCATCGACGTACGCGTCCGCCGTGGCATCGAGAAACGCCTTCGCGGCATCCCCGAGCACTGAGAGCGCGATCCCGGACAGGGTGCTGCGGGCCTCGACGTAGTCTCCCAGATCCAGGGCGGCGACGACCTCGTGCTCTCGCTGGAAGCGATCGCGCCTGAGCGCGGCGAGCCCCGTGGCTCCAGCCGCCGCGCGGGCGGCGTCGAGTGCGAGTCGAAAGGCCCGATCGGGAGAATTGGCAAGTTCGATCGGGACACGCAGAAACGGTACCTGCCGGCCATCCACATCGAGGAGGGCCTCCTGCTCCCAGGCAAGCTGTTGTTCCTCGAGCGCTGCGACAGCCCGACCCACCCGCACGTCGACCAACCACTCGAGCACGGTCGACGTGCCCTCGTCCCGGGCGAGCGCGAGCGCTTCGTCGCTGCTCACGAATGGGTGACCGTCGTAGATGGTGTGGAAGTCGGGCTCGCGCTTGAGCCCTGCTCCGGTCAAATAGTACTCGCGGCCGAGCTCCTGATGCATTGCCTCGCCGTCGGCGAGCAGCGCATCGAGCGTCACGACGGCAGCCGCTCGAGCAGGTACCCCGCCAGCCGATCGACACCCACGCGCTCCTGCGCGAGCGTGTCACGGTCCCGCACGGTGACCGTCTGATCCTCGAGCGTCTGCCCATCTACCGTGATCCCAAACGGCGTGCCGGCTTCGTCCTGGCGGCGATACCGTCGTCCGATCGAGCCACCATCGTCATAGAAGACTGGAAACTGCATCCGCAAATCGTCGTAAATGCGTCGGGCGACGTCCGGCATACCGTCCTTCTTGACCAGCGGGAAGATCCCAGCCTTGATCGGGGCGAGCGCCGGTTGGAGTCCGAGCACGATGCGGCGCTCCCCTTGGACCTCCTCTTCGCGGTACGCGTCCACCAAAACCACCAATGCCAATCGATCGGCCCCCAGAGACGTCTCAATGATGTACGGCAGGAAGCGCTCACCACTCACCGTGTCCACGTACTCGAGCTTCTTGCCCGAGTATTCCTGGTGCCGGGACAGATCGAAGTCGGTCCGGTTGTGAATGCCCTCGAATTCCTGCCAGCCGAAGGGAAACTCGTACTCGACGTCGAACGCCTTCTTCGCATAGTGGGCGAGCTCGTCCGGCGCGTGCTCATGAAAGCGGAGCTTCGTCGGCTCGATGCCGAGACTCACGTGCCACGCCATACGTCGCGCCTTCCAATCCTCGAACCACTGCTCGTCCTCGCCTGGCTTGACGAAGAACTGCATTTCCATCTGCTCAAATTCACGGGTTCGAAAGATGAAGTTCCCGGGTGTAATCTCGTTGCGGAACGCCTTGCCGATCTGTGCGATACCAAACGGAATCTTCTGCCGCGCCGCCTGCATGACGTTCAAGTAGTTCACGTAGATGCCCTGTGCCGTCTCCGGGCGCAGGTACACGACAGCCGCCGCTTCCTCGACCGGACCCATGAATGTTTTGAACATGAGGTTGAACATGCGCGGTTCCGTCAGCGTCCCGGCGTTGCCACAGTCCGGGCAGCGGGCCTCGGGCGTGCCCGGCACCCCCTTCAACCGCTCGTCGTCAGCACGAAACCGATGCTTGCACACTTTGCAGTCGACCAGCGGATCGGTAAACCCCGAGACGTGTCCCGACGCTTCCCACACGCGCGGGTGCATCAGGATCGCGGCATCGATGCCTTCGATGTCTCCGCGTTCATGAACCATCGCCCGCCACCAGCGGTGCTTGATGTTGTTCTTCAGTTCCACGCCAAGCGGTCCGTAGTCCCACACGGACCCGAGTCCCCCGTAGATCTCGGATGACTGGAAGATGAACCCACGCCGTTTGGCGAGGGATACGAGCTTGTCCATCAGTGCAGTGTCCGCCATTGCTCTCAACGAAACCGATAGGGTGCGGTGAATTGAGTGTGGAAGTATAGAGTTGGCTCAGGACCCCAGCAACCGAAGTGCGCTACCGAGCGCCCGGGCCGCTCGCCGCTCGAGTTCCGCCGCGTCCCACCAGCTCCCTCCGGTCGCAAGCGTCACATCGTCGGGCACGCCCGACGCTTGCGGAGCGACGAGCACTGCGTGGATCCCGAGCTGTCGCGTGCGGCTCAGCGCGACACCCGTGAGCTTCCCTTCGAGCGAGGTCTGGTCGAAGCTGCCTTCCCCAACCACCACCAGTGCCGCCCCACTGAGGGCCTGCTCCAATCCGACCCGCTCGAGCACCCACGCGGCTCCAGGCACGAGCGACCCGCGCCCAAACGCGGCGAGCCCGAACCCAAGCCCCCCTGCGGCCCCCGCCCCGGCACGACACGCGAGTTCCTTGCCCCCTGGAAGACATGCAGCCAGCCGTTCGAGTCCCGCGGCGAGCATCTGCTCGCCGGGCGCCGTCGCGCCCTTCTGACCCGCGTACACGCGTGCCCCCCGGGTGCCTGTGAGCGGGTTCGCCACGTCGCACAGCCCGACGAGATCCGCCGCCGGGCCCTGCCCAACCGCCAGCCGGGCCACACGAGCCAGCGCCCCACCGCCCTCATCGAGGACCGCTCCGTTGGCGTCCAGCGGCAGCCAGCCCCATGTCCGTGCCATCCCCATCCCAGCATCCATCGTGGCGCTTCCTCCAAGGCCCACGAACACCCGCGTGGCGCCATCCCGGACGGCAGCGTCGATGAGCTGCCCAACACCTCGGGTCGACGTGTCCTGAGGCGTGCGCTCGGAAGGCTGCAGCAGACCCAGGCCGCAGGACAGTCGGGACTCGACCACCGCGGTCCCCCCGTCGAGCCAGCCGACCCGTACAGTCACGGACCTGAGGAGCGGATCGGCCACCTGATACGAGGTCCATCCGACACAGCACGATTCGAGGGCGTCCAGCAGACCGTCCCCGCCGTCGCTGCCCAGCACCACCACGGGATCCCCACCCGCCGACTGGACGGCCGCGGCGAGCGCCGCCGCGACCTGGGGACTCGAGAGCGACTCCTTGAACGGCTGGGCGAGAACGACGATGCGGGGGCGGCTCACACGGCGATGATCTGATCGCGTCGGGTTCCGACGCTCACATAGGCGATCGGTGCACGCATTTCTGCTTCGATGCGATCGAGATATTTCCGAGCGTTCACCGGAAGCTCGGTGAGGCGGCGGGCCTCAGCGGTCGACGCACCCCAGCCGGGCAAGCGCTCGTAGACCGGCTCCACTTGCCCCAGCCGAAACGCCTCGCCCGGGACCTCGTCCAGCAAGTCCCCGTCGAGCCGATACCCGACGCAGAGCGAGATCTCCTCGATCGTGTCGAGAACGTCGAGCTTGGTGACTGCCAGGTCGGTGACACCGTTCACGCGCGATGCGTAGCGCCCGACGGCCGCGTCGAACCATCCACAGCGACGCGGTCGCCCCGTCGTGGCACCAAACTCCCCGCCCAAAGTACGCAGCCGCTCGTCGACTCCGTCTGCGGCTTCCGTCGGGAGCGGACCGTTGCCGACCCGCGTCGTGTAGGCCTTCACGACGCCCAACACGGCGTCGATGCTGGTGGGCCCGATCCCTGCCCCCACGGCTGCCCCACCGGCAGTGGTGTTGGAGGAGGTAACGAACGGGTACGTGCCATGATCCACGTCCAGCAGTGCGCCCTGCGCGCCCTCGAGGAGCACATGCTTCCCTTGCGAGACGGCGTCATGGGCCACCCGGCCCGTGTCGGCCACCATGGGCAGCACGCGCGGAGTCACGTGCTCCAAGAGCTCGAGATGCTCGTCCGCATCTGCCCGTTGCGAACCGCCCCAGAGCTCGAGGAGTGCGTTCACCTGCTCGACCCGAGCACGAACCTGCGGAGCCAGCCGGGCCAGGTCGCGAAGCTCACCGGCTCGGATGCCGCGGCGCCCGAACTTGTCTTCGTATGCCGGCCCGATCCCGCGTCCCGTCGTGCCGATGTGCTGATGCCGCTCCGCCGCCTGCTCCAACAGCTTGTGGTAGGGCAGCAGCAGATGGGCACGATCGGACACGAGGAGCCGGCCCTCAACAATGACATCCCGGCTCTCCAACTCCTCGATCTCTGAGAGGAGGGTCTTGGGGTCCAACACCACGCCATTACCTATGAGGCACAACGTGTCGGTGTGGAGGATGCCTGAGGGGACCTGGTGCAAGATGAACTGCGCGTCGCCCTTGACGACCGTGTGGCCAGCGTTCGCGCCGCCCTGATAGCGCACCACGCAGTCAGCCTGCTCGGACAGCACGTCAACGACCTTCCCTTTCCCTTCATCCCCCCACTGCACCCCGACTACCACCACACTGCGACGCCCAGGACCGAACATGGCACCTCACTCGAACGACGACACAAAAAAAGCTCCGCAGGGTTCAGCGGAGCATCCTCTGGCACAAGCTACGACGCGGGGATTTGCCCGTCAACAAGCCACTGACGAGCAGCCCACGCAACTGCCTCACCGGCGGTAACAGCCGCTTCGATGTGGACGCGCGGAGCGACATCCCGCGGCGTATGCACGACGCGCAGGGTACTCCAATCGCCGCGGCTCACGGTGATCCCCGGCATGCCACTCCGCGCGAACACGACCCCGTCCACGAGCACGCCAAGAGGTAGCGCCGTGCCACGCGCAGGCTGTCCGCGCTGGTGGAGTGCTTGGACCACGGCAGCAGCAAGCGCTACGCTTGTCCCCTTTTGCCCTGCCCCACCTCGGTGGTGCGCGTGGGACATGATGCGATAGCTCCCCCGCGAGTCGACGCCGTCGAAGTTGACGAACACCCCGCTCGGTTGCGTCGCGGCGACCCAGGCCCGCGCTCCCACCATCGCGAGCTCCTCCGCATCGGTGATCAAGACGCCGACGTCTCGCCGGTCACGCAGTGCCCGGGCCGCAGCGAACGCCGCGATGACGCCCGTCGCATTGTCTACGGCACCGGCGGAGTCGTTCCCGGCGGCGCTGGCAGACAGCACCCCGCCACTCACGAGGGCGGGAGCCGTCAAGGCGAGGGCACCCCACCATGAGAGCGTTCCGGAAAAGCGAGCGGCCAATGCCCCGAGCAGCGCAGCGAGCCCAATCACGAAGATCGCCACCCAGAGCACACGCCAGCCGAGGGACACCTGTTGGCTCTTGCTGTCGAGGTGGGCCACGAGCCAGAGACGCGGTCGCTCGCGCCTCGCTTCGAGGTTCACCGCTTCAACCCGCTCCGCTCGCGACGGAAGGTGGGCTTCCGCAATCCCGTGCGCGACGAGCGCCGTGAGCGTCAAGCCGGCGCCGCCTACGAGTGCCACGACCCAGCCCGCGACGGGGAAGACCAGGAGTGGGTAGAGCGCCAGCGTGACCCACCCCGTCCCAACACCCAACACGCTCACGGCGCTGAGCCGCGCAGTCGACGCGGTGAAGTGCTGCGCGGTAACCGTCAGCTCGAGGTCTCGGAGCTGTGCCTCGATGAGCGTACGCACGCGCTCGAGGGCCGGAGATCCCGCTGCTCGCGGCACGGCGACCTTCTCGAACAGCGAGACCGCCCAGAAAGGTCCGTGGTCAGGAATGGAGGAGCTTCGCCTCTCGCAGCAGGCGATGCACGCGATCGCGATCGCGATCCGTCAACACGGGAATCGGCGGGCGCGGGGCACCGCCCACCAACCCCACGGCATCCATGGCGGCCTTGATCCCAGGCACCCCCAGCTCGCCCACGATCGTCTTGTGCAGTGGAGCCACGAGTTCTTGGAGAGCGCCTGCCGTGGTCTTATCACCGGCATCGAATGCGGTACCGATTTCCACGGTCTGCCGGGTGGCGAAACACGCCACGGCTGCGATGGCGCCCGCCGCACCCAGTTCCAGCGCCGGATAGAACAGCGCCCCCGGACCGATGAACAATGACCACCGCGGCGCACGTTCCCGAAACGCCACGAAGTTCTTGAGGTCGCCAGCCGAGTCCTTGGCCCCGACCACGTGCTCGTGATTTGCGAGGGCCGCCACAATCTGCTCGGTGATCGGTACGTGCGTGTATCGCGGGAAGTTGTACAGGATGATCGGGACGGGTGACTCGTCAGCGATCCGACGGAAATGGTCGATGAGCGATTGCGTCGTGAACACCGGACCGTAGTAGCTCGGCGCCCGCACGAGCACCGCGTCCGCTCCCTCTTCCCCAGCGGCTACGCAGGCGGCCACCGTTGCGCGCGTCGACTCTCGACCGGTTCCTGCAACCAGCCACCGATCATCGGGCACGACATCTCGCAGCCACTGCACCACCTGCCGAAACTCCACATCCGACAGGAGCGACGCTTCACCTGTAGACCCCGCCGCGACGATCCCCGATGCGCCAGCCGACAGAATCGAGCGCGCGTTGTCACGCAATACCACCGGCGCAACGTCTCCCGTCGTGTCGTCGAACGGCGTCGTGATCGGAACGAAGACCCCGTGAGGCGCCCCCTTCGTCATCCGTTCGCCTCGTCGCCGAACCCCGTCGTGAACCCCTCGATCCCGTCACCGGTCTTGTCTTTGTCGGAGTCCTTGGTCGAACCCTTCTTCTTCTTCGAAGTGCCGCCCAAGGTCTTGAGCTT
>JAOTWK010000130.1 GCA_029862935.1 Gemmatimonadota bacterium
TACAGCGTATACCGGGCGTCCGTATCTTCGGCGAGGCGGACCCGGGTCGAAGCAGCGAGCGGGTCGGCGTCATCCCCTTCAACGTGGAGGGTGTCCATCACTATCTCGTCGCCGCCGTCCTCGGATACGAAGGTGGCGTCGGGGTGCGGAGCGGCTGTTTCTGTGCGCATCCGTACGTCGTGCACCTCCTGCAACTGTCCGAGACGGAGCAGGCCCGCTGGAAAACACGGGTGCTTGGCGGTGACAAGTCCGAAATGCCTGGCATGGTGCGCGCGAGCTTCGGATGCTACACCAACACCGAGGACATAGACCGATTCGTCGAGATGGTGGAGCATGTATCCCGCGGCCAGTTTCGCGGTCAATACGAGCTGCACAGCCCGAGTGGGGAATACGTTCCGACCAACTACAACGAGCCGCTCGCAGGGTACTTCTCGCTCGAGTGACCAATATCATCCAACGTCACAGCGACTCACTCACCCCCACCGTGTCTCGCACCATGACGGTGTCGACCACCGCCGTATCCTGGCTTGGAGCTTGGGGTGGCGACGGTGGCTCGGGCACCCGGGAAGGCTCTTGACGATCGGTGGTACACGCGAGACACCAACAGAGCCCCAATGCTACAAGGGATCTCCTCATGCGAACCTCCTTGTGCCGGCACTCGTGGGAAGACGACATCATGCCAATCCCGCCGCCCGAGGAAAGATCGCACCAATGACGCTGGTCCGCTGCCACTGGCGACCGGTAGCATGAACGATCGCCGCAGTTTTCTTGCGAGCATGGCCGCCGGGATGTTCGGCGTGGTCTCGCCTGCCGTGCGTCACGCGCATGCACCCGTCGTTGATGCGCGGGCGACGATCTTTCACGGACATCCGGACGGAATGACGAGCCTGGTCCGCTTCACAGCCTACGGCGTCGACGCACCCGCCGCACGACTCCGCGTGTACGCATCCGGCCGACGGATCGTGGGGACGGCGGGCCTGCTACGCACCGGTGACCGCCTGTACGGCGAGCTGTGGCTCCCCCTCCGCCAGGCGCTGACAGTCGAGAGTCAACTCGAGGCGCCTGGACTGCGTTCCATCGTCCGCACGACGCATCGGCTGGTGCCGACGCCACGATGGACACTCGTCTGGCTCACCGTCGTCGAGTCGAACCGGCTGCGGCAGACGCTTGCAGCGCTGCCACATGTTCCGCGAGTAGCCCAGGCAGCGATATGGCAGGACGCAGGGGTACGCGGTAACCCGCTCCGCAACCCACGTTGGCTGCACGTCGCAGATCACATGTCATTTCTGCGCACCGGAGAGGACGCGCGGCTGCTCGAGCAAGAACTCGGCATTCCGGCGAGCACGATCGCCGTCGCGGACGACGTCACCGCACTGCCGCACACGATGCCACTCGCGCTCCGCGGCGCGGGCGTCTCGTTTGTTGCGGACACGGGTGGCTCGGTGACAGCACCGGGATGGCTCAGAAGCGCCGACGGCTCCAGGGTACTCGTGCTTCCCGCCGCGTTCGGCAGGGATGCCTCAACGCTCGGCATCACGACCTCCGTGAGCGATGCCATCGCGCACATCGAGATGTGGCTCGGACAGTCGACACTCGACGCCTCTGAAGGCATGGTGACCGCGGAGACTCATGACGGACGCGTCGCGCTCATCGCCAACGTCGATTCAACTGACGCAACGGGTCGAGCCGTTGGCATGCTCGCCGAATGGAACCGCCGGTTCGCCTATCCCCGGATCTACACCGAGGGGCACGACCAAACCAACCACGTGCTCGACCAGGTCGGCGCGACGACGCAGGCGACGATCTCAATGCCGGACGCGGGGGCGCTCTCCCTCCCGTCGGCTCCTGCACTTGCCGAGCTCGCAGGCGAGCGAGATCGAGCAACTGCGCGGCATATGCGCGATATGCTGCGACCACTGGCGGCCCAGTTCGCTACCTCGAAGTCAGAGGACCCCGTGTTGGTCGTCGCGGGAGAAATCGGCACCGCGTTTTCCGGCTCTCTTGTCGTGAATCCATCTCCCTTCCGCCGCTCAGACACGATCGCTCTGCCCAACGGACACTTCCAGCTCGTGACCGACGTCCCACCGGTGGGCTATGCCTTCGTGCTCGAGGATGGCACCGAGACCGTGGCCCCTGTCGCACGCGAGACCACCTCGGCAACTGTCACCACGGCGGCCTACCGGCTCGAGATCGACCGTAAAACGGGAGACGTTCTTTCACTCAGGACCCGCCGCGACGGTCGCGAATGGGTGCGGACAGGAGGGCTCAACAGCATCCGAGGCGCGATCCTCGAAGGTCTGGAGTTCGACGCTATCCCGGGCATTGGCACTCGCGTCACGGCCCATCGATGGTCATCCGATCTCCACGAGTTCCAAACTATCATCACGCTGTATGACTCACTCCCGTGGATCGATGTTGAGAATCATATTGCCACCGAGCTGACCGAGCCGTCAGCGTGTGCATTCTCTTTCGCATTGGACGATCCGACCGTCCGGTGGGAAATTCCGGCCGGCGATCGTCGTGCCCAGGCACCAGTATCTCACGCCGCGCACGTCCGCTGGGTCACGCTCACTGCGGAACTGCAGTCGGTGGCGTTCAGCGCGATCGATGCTCCGTTCTTCAGCGTCCGTCGGGACGGAACTCTCACGAGCTACCTACCGTCTGGCCGATCGCGGATCCGATTTCGCCCGGTAGATTTCCCGATGTTTGTGGAGGATGGGGCCCGGTTCGGCTGGAGCACGGTGCCGTTCGGTGTCGTGCCCGTCACGGCCAACCCGGCGGGGCGCCTCGCCCGCTTTGGGAGTCTCCTGATCCTCGACCAGCCCGACGCCGCCATCGTGGGAATGCAACCTTCGGTGGATGACGACAGTGCGCTCGTCTACGTGCAGAACTTGAACGGTGCTGATCGATTTCTGACACTCGGACACGGGCTGCTCGGCTTCGACGCAGCCCGCCGTGTGGACTTTCTCGACCGTGACCCCGGTGAGACCCTCACGAGTGTGCCCGATGGCATCGCGCTGCCGAGCGGGCCGTGGGGCGTGACGGCGCTCCGGCTCTCGGGACTGCGAATCCGCGAGGGTTGAACCGGCATCCCCATCCAGGGTATATCTCCAATCCGCCGGTCGCGAGACCAATGGCATCCGAGACTATTTCCGTGAAGCGGTGGCGATCTTGGCTGTGAACAGACCGACGACATTGGGAGATCTGAAGCAGAGTGAGTGGGGCGAGCAGCGCATGCAGGCGCGCTCCGTCAAGGACGAGCTGCGGCACAACCTGATCTGCATGCTCGAGACGGGTCAGGAGATCTTTCCCGGAATCGTCGGCTTCGAAGACACGGTCGTCCCGCAAGTCGTGAATGCTGTACTCGCGCGGCACAACTTCATTCTGCTGGGGCTTCGCGGTCAGGCCAAGAGCCGCATCCTGCGACAGCTCCTGTCACTGCTGGACGAGACCGTCCCGATCGTGGCAGGGAGCGAGGTCAACGACAATCCCTTTCATCCGATATCGAAGCACGGCCGCCAAACCATCAAGGAGCTCGGCGATCGGACGCCGATCGAGTGGATCCCGCGCCATCGGCGCTACGTGGAAAAGCTCGCGACACCGGACGTCACGATCGCGGATATGATCGGCGACGTGGATCCGATCAAGGCCGCCCGTGGCGGACATCTCTTGTCCGACGAGCTCACGATTCACTACGGCCTGTTGCCGCGCAGCAACCGTGGGATCTTTGCCATCAACGAGCTTCCTGACTTGGCCGGCAAAATCCAGGTCGGACTGTTCAACATCATGCAGGAAGGCGATGTCCAGATCAAAGGCTATCCGATCAGGCTCGCGCTCGACGTCCTCCTCGTGTTTTCGGCCAACCCTGAGGACTACACGGCACGCGGAAAGATCATCACTCCACTCAAGGACCGCATTGGTAGCGAGATTCTGACCCACTATCCGTCGACGATCGAGCACGGGATGCAGATCACCGAACAGGAAGCGTGGCTGCAGAGGGATGGCCGCGCGATCGCCGTGCCAGAGTTCATCGCCGAAATTGTGGAACGCATCGCTTTCGAGGCGCGCGAAGACAAGCGGATCGATCGTCGCTCCGGTGTAAGCCAGCGCCTGCCAATCACCGTGCTCGAACACGTGATCTCGAGTGCCGAGCAACGGTCTATCGTCCTGCGGGAACAGCAGATCGTGCCACGCCTGACCGACATTTACAGTGCGGTCCCTTCCATCACGGGCAAGATCGAGCTCGAGTACGAAGGAGAGTTGCAGGGCGCTGAGATGATCGCCAGAGATCTGGTGCGGCGTGCGGCGGGCAAGACGTTCGATGCACGGTGCGGCGGTCTCGACTGTGACGGAATCGTGGAGTGGTTCGAGCAGGGAGGCGCACTCAAACTCTCCCAACATCAGGCGTCGGAGGCGTGCGTCAAGGGATTCTCCACGATTCCTGGTTTGCTCGACGCCGTACAGCTCGCTGGCCTCGCTCCGTCGCACGAACCACCAAAGGTCGTCGCGGCGTGTGAGTTCGTGCTCGAAGGGTTGGTCGCCCACAAACGAATCTCGCGTTCCGATGACTTCGGCTACGCCCGTGCGCCGAGCCGGGGACCGAGCGGCCTCGGCGGCACCGGACAACAGCTGTTCGGATAGGACGCCGACCGATGCCCGTCATCACGATTTCGCGACAGTACGGCTCGGGCGGGTCGCACGTTGCTCGACTCGTCGCTGCCAGAACCGGATGGCAGCTCATCGACAACGAGTTCGTCGATCGGGTTGCGGAGCAAGCTGGTCTATCGCGCAGCGAGGTAGAGGAGAGAGAAGAACGTGTGCCTACGCTCGTCGAGCGGTTGGCGCGGGCCCTGGCCAGCTCGTCTCCCGAAGTGTTCGTTGCAGCGGCCGAAGCTCCGGAGTCGGGTCTCGGCAGCGAAGCCGATCTGGTCCGAGCGACCGAGGCTGTGATCCGGCAGACTGTCCAGGAGGAAGACCGTCTCATCATGGTGGGCCGGGGCGCTCAAGCCTGCTTGGCACAGCGTGAGGATTCCCTGCACGTGTTCATCGTCGCTCCAAAACTGGCCCGCGTACAGGCCGCCGTAGAGAGACTGGGTCTGACCGCAAAGGAAGCGGAAGAGATTGTCGATCGGACCGACGACGGTCGCCGTCGCTACGTCAAGACCTATTACGATCGCGAGTGGGAGAACGCGGACAACTACCACCTCGTGATCAGCACCGGGGTGTTCTCGTACCAGCAGTCCGCTGAGTTGATCGTCTCCGCCGCGCGACTACGGGGGTGGCGGTAGATCGCTCTAGCGCGTCTCGATAAGCGCTCGCGATCGAAGCAGCAACAGCACGGCCATCACCAAGCACACCGACCCACCGATGGCTAATGCCCAAGGCGTTCCCAGGCGTTCGGCTACGACACCCGCCTGGAGCGCACCAAACGGACCGAGCCCCAAGAACGCCCACGCGTACAGCGAGACCACACGCCCTCGTAGCTCGTCCGGAGCAATCGTCTGCAGCAGCGTGTTGGTGAGCGCGGTCATGATGATCATGGCGAAACCCAGCAACACGAGAACCGCCAATGTCACAGCGAGCGATCGTGAGACAGCAAAGAGAACGACCAGTGCACCGAACGCCGCTGCCGCTGTGCTGAGATACCGCCCTCGCGGCACTCGGTGCCCGAACACGGCGAGTCCCAGCGCGCCGGCCAAAGCGCCGACGCCAACCGCCGACATCATCCAGCCATAGGCTTCCGCTCCTCGACCCAACACGTCCCGTGCCATCACGGGCATCAAGACGAAGGCCGGCAGCCCGAAGATCGAGAAGGTCGCGATGTTCACCACCATCGTACGACTCCGCTCATCCGCCGTGACATAGCGAAAGCCCTCTCGGATATCCTTGAACGGAGAGGTCCGGGCCACAGGTCGTCGGAACGCGGGTAACCGAATGGCCACGAGCGCCGCAATCACTGCCAGGTAAGTCACCCCGTTTAAGAAGAAACACAGGCCAACACCGACCACTCCAATGATCACGCCGGCAATCGCAGGTCCCACGACCCGCGTGGCGTTGAACGCCGAGGAATTGAGAGCGATCGCGTTGGTGAGATCGCCTTTCCCAACCAGATCGACCATGAGGGCATGCCGGGCCGGAATGTCGAACGCGTGGGTCAGACCCACCAGGGTCGCTAGCACGATCACGTGCCACAGCACCACGATGTCTGCAAACACGAGTCCCGTGAGTACGAAGGCGAGCACCATGGCGGCGGACTGGGTGACGACGACGACGTTGCGTTTGGAGAATCGGTCGGCGAGGACACCCGCGTAGAGGGTGAACACGAGAATTGGCAGCATGCTCACGGCATCGACGAACCCGACGTAGAACGCCGAATCGGTCATCTCCAGTACTAACCATGACAGCGCCACCCGCTGCATCCACCCACCCAGAAGCGACACCACAAAACCGACATAGAACAGCCGGAAATTTCGATGGCGAAACGCCGGCAGCAGTGCCGGCCGCGGGCGTGGCGGCGCGATGGGCCCGCTGGAAGAGGCCGAGTGCGGTGGCGGCTGGGTACGGTGGCTCATTGCGAGAACTTTCGTCCCCTTCCAGTTTACCATGAAAGGGGCCTGGCCCGAATCTCATGCGCTATACGACCTACTCTAAGTATCTCCCGCAGTTGCTCGACGCGGTGAATCTCGAGGATCTCCTCGATCAGCTGAGCGATTTCCTGCTGCAATCAGGATTCGCCGGCGGACCCCACCACCACCCATTCTGGGGCGAGTTCGACGACGATGGCGATCGATCCTTAGATGCCCTAAAACAGGCCATCATCCAGGCGCTCGCGGAGTCCGGCAAGCTCACCCCGGAGATGCTGCAGGTGCTGCGGGGCGACTCGACGGGAGACCCGGAGCGTGACGCTGCCATCCAGCAGCAACTGGCCGAGCTGATCGATCAGGTCGTCCAGAAGCTGATCGAGAAGGGGTATCTCAACGTGCAGGACGCGCCCCAGATGCCTGAGGGGCACCAACCCATGCTCGGGCCCGGCGGGCAAGCCCAGTCGGCGGCGCAGCACGTGCAGTTCAATCTCACGGAGAAGGGTCTGGACTTCCTGGGCTATCGGGCACTGAGGCACCTGCTAGGGAGCCTCGGCAAGTCGAGCTTTGGCGCGCACGATACCGCGCACCTCGCAACGGGTGTCGAGGCCGAAGCGACATCCAAGCCATACGAGTTCGGCGACACGATGAATCTCGATGTTCCGGAAACGATCAAGCGGGCAGTGGCAAGGCAACACGGTCAAAGACCGTCAGAGGCGATCGGCGACGGTCAAGGGACCGCGCCCTTCATCGACCTGGACTACGCGGACCTCATGGTCCACCAATCCGAGTATCGCTCGAGTGCCGCGACCGTGTTGATGCTCGACTGCTCGCACTCGATGATTCTCTATGGAGAGGACCGGTTCACACCGGCCAAGAAGGTCGCCTTGGCACTCACGCATCTGATCCGCACGCAATTCGCCGGCGACACGATCCGTGTGGTGCTATTTCACGATACCGCGGAGGAAATTCCGCTGGCGCGTCTCGCCGAGGCACAGGTGGGACCGTATCACACCAACACCGCTGAAGGGCTCAAGCTGGCCCGTCGCATTCTGCTCTCACAGAAGAAGGACATGCGGCAGATCATCATGATCACCGATGGCAAGCCATCGGCTCTCACCCTCCCCGACGGCCGGGTGTACGTCAATTCGATGGGACTCGATCCGAAGATCCTCCGGGAGACCTTCCGCGAGGTGTCGGCGTGCAAACGTGCCGGCATCATGATCAACACGTTCATGCTCGCTCGCGAACGAATGTTGGTGGAGTTCGTCAAGAGAGTGTGCGAGATCGCAAGGGGGAAAGCGTACTTCACGAACACGATGACGCTGGGACAATACATCTTGATGGACTTCATGCGGCGAAAGACACGAAGGGTGGGGTAGCACCTTTCACCTTTCACTTTTCCCGTTTCACCGTGTACCGCTCACGCTTCGTCGCCCGAAGGCCCATACACCCCTGGTACCTTGAGTCCCGCCGGCCGCATCAATGCGGTGAGCTGGCCTCGATGATGCACCTCGTGCAGCAACATCACTGACAACGTGTATCCCCGGGTCCAGCGCATCCCGTAGATCTCGTCTTCATCCGCCAGAGACGCATCCGTCCACGATCGTTCAACGGCTTCCGCCAACGCGCTGGCTGCTCCGCGGTAGGCCGTCAGTATCTCGCGGGCCCGCGGCGGGCGTCCGACCGATTTGCTCGGAGCCTCGAACGCGAGACCCGTCTTTGCAACGATTTCCTGTTGTGACACCACGATGTGCCACGCGAGCTCACCCAGCGTGCGCTGGCCTTCTGCAATAGCCACATCGAGCGATTCATCCGTGAGTTCGGCCAAGACACGCGTCGTCTGTGCCGATTCGTGCTTCCACATGGAGAGGAATTGCTGGAGCGTTGTAAACACAGGTCTCGCTCAACTCGAGGAGTCGTTCTACCGTACAGTCTTCGTCCGCTCGACGCCAGCACCACTCACGACTGACCACGCACGACTCACCTTGTTATCTTCACCTTTTCGCCGACACTCTCCACGAGGAAACCGCTCTCC
>JAOTWK010000131.1 GCA_029862935.1 Gemmatimonadota bacterium
ACGGCGCAGCTGCTCGTGACCATGGTTCGCACGGACACGCCGGATGCGCGGCGTGGACGCCGCGGCATTTCGGCCTTTCTGGTGCCTGCCGATACGCCGGGCGTCAAACCGGGGAAGCCGGAAGACAAAATGGGGCTACGTGCGTCGCGCACGACGATCGTCACGCTGCACGACGTACGTCTCACGGACGAGCATTTGCTTGGGAAGGAGGGGGAGGGGTATCGGTACGCGCTGCGAGCTCTGGAAAATGGGCGGATGGGTGTCGCCTCACAGGCGATCGGTATCGCCCGGGCCGCGTTGGGGCATGCCGTGCGGTACACGGAGGAACGCCAGCAGTTCGAGAAACCGCTCAAGGACTTCCAGGCGATCCAGTTCAAGCTGGCGGACATGCTCACGCGCATCACCGCGGCGCGTGCCCTGCTCGTTGACGCGGCGAGGGCGCTCGATGCGGGCGAGCGCGTGACGGAACGCGCGAGTATGGCAAAGCTGTTTGCTTCCGAGACGGCCATGTGGGTGACGGATCAAGCCGTCCAGATTTTCGGAGGCTACGGCTACATGCGAGATTACCCGGTGGAACGACTGTTCCGCGACGCAAAGGTGACGGAGATCTATGAGGGGACAAGCGAAATCCAGCGAATCGTCATTGCACGGGGGCTCCACTCCCAGTAGGGCGGAGATCACCAAGTCATTGGACGACGGACTCTTTGAGCTCCTACTGGAGCACCGACATGAGCAGGTGAGCGTGTGGAGCGACGCCGACGCGGGGTACCGCGGGGTGATCGCCATCCACAACACGACGCTCGGTCCAGCCCTGGGTGGCACGCGCATGTGGCACTACGAGAACGATCTCGAGGCGCTCATCGACGTGCTGCGGCTGTCGCGCGGTATGACGTACAAGGCGGCCCTTGCCGGTCTCAATCTGGGAGGCGGGAAGAGCGTCATCGTGGGCGATCCCAAGGCCAAGAACCGGGCGCCGATCTTCCGGGCACACGGGCGGCACGTCGAAGCCCTGTGCGGTCGCTACATCACAGCGGAGGACGTGGGGACCAGTACGGCTGACATGGAGTTCATCCGTGAGGAGACAGAGCACGTGGTCGGTCTCGCAGGCCGTTCGGGTGATCCGTCACCGGTCACGGCACTCGGCGTGTACCGCGGTATGAAGGCGTGCGCCAAGATGGCCTATGGTAGCGACTCCCTAGCAGGCAAGAAGGTGACGGTCCAGGGCACGGGCCACGTGGGGTATCATCTCTGTAAGCATCTCCACGAGGAGGGCGCCAAGCTGGTCGTGTCCGACATCGACAATGAGAGGGTGGAGCGCGTGGTCACGGAGTTCGGGGCGGTCGCCGTGGCGCCGAGAGACATCTACGCCGCTGATGCCGACATCTTCGCCCCGTGCGCACTGGGGGCCGTGATCAACGACGACACGATTCCGCTCCTCAAGGTCGATATTGTGGCTGGTGCGGCCAATAACCAGTTGGAAGAAGAGCGGCACGGAGACGAATTGCACGAGATGGACATCATCTATGCCCCGGACTACGCCATCAACGCAGGTGGCTTGATCAACGTGAACGCGGAGGTCGAGGGCTGGGATCTGGAGCGGTCACACAAGAAGGCGTCGGCGATCTACGACACCATCCTGCACGTGCTCCAGCTGTCCAAGGAACAGGGGATTGCGACCTATCGGGCTGCCGACCGATTGGCCGAACAGGAGATTCTGGAGGCGGCAAGAAAGAAGGCGTAAGAGAAGTACCGGTAGTACGTTGGAGCTGAGGAGTTTCATGACGGATTATCAACAGCGAATGCGCCCACTCGAGGCGGCTGACCCCGCGGTCCACGAGCTGATCCAGCACGAGACGGCGCGGCAAGAGCAGGGACTCGAGCTGATTGCGAGCGAGAACTTCGTGTCCCGGGCCGTGTTGCAGGCGATGGGATCGGTGCTCACCAACAAGTACGCCGAAGGCTATCCGGGACGGCGGTACTACGGCGGGTGCGAGGTCGTGGATAAGATCGAGCAGCTCGCCATTGACCGTGCCTGTGAGCTCTTCGGCGCCGACCACGCCAACGTGCAGCCGCACAGCGGCGCACAGGCCAACATGGCTGCCTATCTCGCCGTGATGGATCCGGGCGATACGCTCATGGGCCTGATGTTGACCCACGGTGGTCATCTCACCCACGGCGCCAAGGTCAATGCCAGTGGGCGAATGTTCCGGGCGGTACAGTACGGCGTGGATGAGGCGACCGGGCTCATCGATCTGGATCACGTGCGGGACCTTGCCAGGACCGAACGACCGAACTTGATCATCACCGGCGGAAGCGCGTATCCGCGGAACATCGACTTTGCAGGATTCGCCGCTATCGCGCGGGAGATCGACGCGACGTTTATGGTCGACATGGCGCATTTCGCAGGGTTGGTCGCGGCCCGGGTCTGCCCGTCGCCGGTGCCGCACGCGGACGTCGTTACCAGCACGACCCATAAGACGCTTCGCGGCCCGCGTGGCGGGTTCATCCTGTGCACCGAAGCCCTGGCCAAGGCCATCGACAAGCAGGTGTTCCCCGGGACCCAGGGCGGACCGCTCGAGCATGTGATCGCGGCCAAAGCCGTCGGGTTTGCTGAAGCGCTCACGCCCGAATTCACGGCCTACGCACGGGCCGTGGTCGCCAACGCCAAGGCGCTGGGCGAAGGCCTGCTGGAGGCGGGATACACGCTTGTGTCCGGTGGGACCGACACACACCTGATCTTGGTCGACTTGCGCGACAAGGACTACACCGGCAAAGAAGCCGAAGAAGTGCTTGGCCGCGCGGGTATCCACGTCAACAAGAACACGGTGCCCGGTGATCCACGTTCACCCTTCGTGACCAGCGGCATGCGTCTCGGAAGCTCGGCCCTCACCACGCGCGGTATGACCGAACGGGAAATGCGTCGCATTGCCGGGTTCATCGACGAGGTTCTCACGTCCCGCCGCGACGACGTGATCGACCGGGTCGCTGCGGACGTCCGCGAACTGTCGCTCGCGTTTCCCCTGTATGGGGATTCGGCTGTCGCGGCGGCCCCGTAACGGGCCTACCCTTGCTGGACGGCACAGCGGTACCCACCTTTCCATGACGATGTACGAGCTTCGACTAGCCGCAGACCTGGTCCGACGCATTCGCGAGCGGGACGGCCGTTACGACGACCGGGCCTATCTGTTCGTGCTAGGCGCGCTGGAGTTCTGCCAGCGCCGCCGCAAAGTGCGCGGTCATATCTCTGGCGGTGAGCTGTCGCTGGCCTGCCGCGACTTCGCGATCGACCAGTTCGGCCTGACCGCGCGTGCGGTGCTGACGCATTGGGGGGTCGAAGCCACGTTGGATCTGGGAGAGATCGTGTTCGTGCTGATCGACGTTGGGCTCCTGATACGCCATCCGAGCGATCGGCTCGAGCATTTCGATCAGGTGTACGACTTCGCGCAAGCGTTTGAGGGGGACTACCCATGGGGTGGTTTTGCGCGGGCGGAGTCGAAGCGATAGTTCTGACGCAGCCCACGACCGACCGGCTTCGGCTCCTCCCGGCTGGAGCGTGTCGGCTCTGGGGAAGGGGGGGAGACGATGGAGGAGCAACGCTGGCCTGCGTGCATGAAGTGTGACAAGGGTGTTCTGATTCCCTTGTCCGACTACGGACGCGACGGTGCGCCGATCCAGTACAAGGCGTGGGCATGTTCGAATCCGGAGTGCGGCTTCAATTTGCGAATCGACAACGGTGAGATTTCGTTTGGCCGGGCTATCGGACAGAGTTTCAAGTAACGTGAACCGTGAGACGTGAAGCGTGAGACGTAACGGCTGACGGCTAGCCATCCGAAGAATCCGGTTCGCCGTGGCTTCCGTCTCACATCTCACTCTCACGTCACACCATCTACCATGATCCCCGTTCTCAACGCTGCCCAAGCCGCCGAGTGGGATGAGCGTGCGCGAACCGCGCATGGCATTCCGAGCCGCGTGTTGATGGACGCGGCCGGTCGCGCCGTCGCCACCGTGCTGGCGCGCGAGTGTGCGCCCCAGCTGCGGGGTGGGGTGCTGGTTGTGGCGGGACATGGAAACAACGGGGGCGATGGGTGGGTCGTGGCCCGCGCGCTCAAGGCGGGTGGGGTACCGGTCTGGGCCACCGAGACGGAGCATGGGCGCTCCCCCGACTGTGAAGCGAACCGCGCACTGGCCCTGCATGAAGGGGTTGAGTTGGTCGCGGATGAGGAGGGGTGGCCCAGTGTAGGTGTCGTGGTCGACGCGCTCCTCGGCACGGGGGCGTCTGGCGAGCCACGCGGGGCCATAGGCGCCCTGGCGGCCAAGATCGCGGCCCACGCTGGTCCGGTGGTGGCCGTTGATGGTCCGACCGGACTGGATCTCTCGACTGGAGAAGCGTTTGGCCCGGTCCGTGGCTCCCTCACCGTCACGTTCGGTGGCGTACGGCGCGGGCACCTGCTGCAGCGGTCATGGTGCGGCAAGATCGTCGTCGTCGAGATTGGATTCCCGCCGCCGGACGCCGGGTGGCCGATCCTCTTCACGGACGGCGAGGCCCGCCCACTCGTCCCCCAGTTCGCGCCGGACTTCCACAAGGGCAATCGAGGACGCGTGGTGATCGTCGGGGGCGCGGACGGCATGGCAGGTGCCGCGTTGCATGCGGCGTCGGCGGCGTTCGCCGCTGGGGCCGGCCTGGTCAAGATCGTGGCTGCCCCGGTGACGGTGCAGGCGGCGCAGTCCACAATGCCGGATGCGCTGACCGTCACCTCATCGCTCGGTGCGACGCTCGAGCCCGACGTGGAGGCGGCGATCGAGTGGGCCGACGCGATCGCGCTCGGACCGGGGCTCGGCCGCAGCGAGGCCCGCACCGCGTTCGTCCGCGCCGTGTTGGACCGCGTGGCGGCGCCCGTAGTGGTGGATGCGGACGCGCTGCACACCGGACGAGAGGTGCTGCTGCGCGGGACCGCGCCGCGCGTATTCACCCCGCACCCAGGGGAGTTCTCCTCTGCGTTTCCCGACCTCACCGAGGTGCTGGGCACCGACCGTTTCGCGGCGGTCTCCGCTGCGTCTGCCCCTTCTGCCCCCTCTGCCCCCTCTGCCCCTTCTGCCCCTTCTGTGCTTCTCCTGAAAGGCGTTCCGACAGTAATCGCCTCCGCCGGTCAGCGGCTCAGGGTGGTGGCGACCGGCAATCCGGCGCTCGCGACCGGGGGCAGTGGTGATCTCTTGTCCGGTTTCATTGTGTCGCTCCTTGCCCAAGGACTCGACCCGTTTGACGCGGCGGCTCTCGGGGCCTACACGCTAGGGGCCGCAGCCGAGATCGCCTCCAGCGAGCAGTCTGTCCGCACCACGCGCCCCGCCGACGTGTTGGCGGCGACACCAACCTTGTGGAAACGACTCGAAGCGCCCCAGCCATTCGTCCCACCGATTCTCCTCGAGCTGCCGCCGCCGGCACTCGTGTGATGCGCGCGGTCGCCGCGCTCGTCGCCGGCCTCGTTGGGGCACAGTCCCTTGCTGCGCAGGCGGGGTCCCGACTGTGGCGTCCGGACGAGCGGGTCGTAATCTCGGACTTCAGCCACGTCGAGGCGATCGGTGTGGGGCGCGATGTCGTCTACGTCGTGACCACTGAGGGGATCGGGATGTACGATCGACTGTTTCGACGGTGGGAGCCACCGATCACCGGACTCGAGGGGTTCCAGGGCGAGGCGGTGTTCACGGCACTGGTCGATCCGTTGGATCGTTCGCTTTGGATGGGGACGATGTCCGGGCTCGTCCACTACGATCCGGTGCTCCGTCTCTTCGAGCGCACCTTCGTACCCGGTGGGGTCGGCGAACTGTTGTTCGATCGCGACGACGCGTTTCGCGGACTCTATTTCCGCGGTCGCTCCCGCTGGCAGTTCTTGCCGCGTGGCATGCCGATCCCGAGCGAGGTCAGGACGTTGCCACCGGCGTCCAGCCAAATCCGGTCAGGCAATGTCGATCAGGTGTTGCGGGGCGTGCCACACGTCGCATCGCGCGCGCCGTTCCTGCTGGGTACTCGCCGGTTGCGAGGCTATCGATTCACCGCAGCCGGTCAAGCGCCGGACAATGACGACGTGTATCTAGGTACGGACGGGGTCGGTGTCTTCGAGATCAACATCATGGGGAATGCGGAGCCACTGCCGTTTGGCGTGCTGTCGCCGAACGTCGGCAGCGTCGTCGTTGCCGAGGGTGGTGTGTGGACCGCGACCGGACGGGGCGCGTCCCGCACCGGGTTCACGTTCGTGAGCCAGGACGCGCAGCGGTATCAATACGACGAGGGTGCGCCGGCCACCGGGTTTTCGTTTCGCGCCGTGGTCGATCTCATCGAGTACGAGGATCGCTTATGGGCGGCCACCGATGCTGGTGTGGTGGCGGTGCGTCCGGGCGAACGCGCCGAGCGTATGGCGGCCGGGGTCATCGCGCAGTCCAACGGGGTGCTGGCGTTGGCCTCGAGCGCGGCAGGGGTGTGGGTCGGGACCGAGCGCGGGCTCTACTTCGTTGCGGACGATGGGGAGGCACACCGTGTGGACGCGCGCGTCGTGACCCCAATCCTCGCGCTCGCTGCCTCGGGCGATTCCGTGTGGGTTGGTGGGACCGCCGGCTTGGGACTTACGTGGCGCGATGCGGACGTGTTGATCGTGACGCCGGACGTGGCGAACGAGCCCGAGCTGCAGCAGCCGATCGTCGCATTGGCAATCCGTGCCGAGACGTTGGTTGCCGCCACACCGGAACGGCTGGTGTGGCGCGCCCCGCATGGCGAGTGGTTGGTGGAGCGCGTGCTGACCGGTGAGCTGGGGGACCTCACGTCGCTCGCTGCCGATGGTGATGGCGTGTGGATCGGTGGAGAGCGGGGGGTGGCGTTCTATCGGTTTGGATCACGCGCCTTTCAGTTCTACAATGCACCCGGAGATCTGCCTGGACGGGTGAGCGATCTCGACGTGGACGATCGGTATCTCTGGGTTGCGACGGACCGAGGTCTTGTGCGGTTCACGAAGGGCGCCATGCGATGAGCCAAGGCAGCGTCTCACACACCGCACTCGGGCCCGGCGGGGAGTTCGACCGGATTCGTGCCGTGTTGAAGCGGCTCGGGCTCCGGGCGGCATCGTCTGGAGACGACTGCGCGCTTGTCACAATTGGCGACCAGCATCTTGCGATCTCGACGGATCTCGCGATCGAGGGCACGCACTTCCGCGCGGGGTGGTTACGGCCTGATGAGATCGGCTGGCGGGCTGGGGCTGCAGCCCTCTCGGATCTGGCAGCGGTCGGTGCAACGCCGCTCGGCGTGCTCGCGAGCGTCGGGGCGCAGCTCGATTGGCCGGAGGAGTTCCTCGCTGATCTCATGGAAGGGGTTGGTGCTGCAGCACACGCGGTCGGTGCGACCGTCTGGGGCGGCGATTTGGTGCGGAGTGAGCGGCTCGTGATCGATCTGATGGTGGTGGGACGTGCGGACGTACCGGTATTGCGGGCCGGCGCCCGACCGAGTGATGGGCTGTGGGTCACGGGGGCCTTGGGCGCGCCACATGCCGCGGTCCGATCGTGGGAAGAGGGGCGGGAACCGGATGCCGGCGCGCGCGAGCGGTTTGCGCATCCCGTACCGCGGGTAACCGAGGCGCATTGGCTGCGCGACTCCGGGGCCACGGCCATGATCGATGTGAGCGACGGGCTCGTCGGCGATGCAGGACACCTCGCGGCGGCGTCGTCAGTCAAGTGTGTGATCGAGAGCGAGCGCGTCCCGGTTCACGGGGCCGCCGACGCGCCGCATGACGCGCTCGTAAGTGGAGAGGAATACGAGCTGCTGGCGACGCTGCCAGCGGGGTTTTCGACGGAGGACGCGACTCGGTTCGAGGAACAGTTTGGCCTCGCGCTCACGCGAGTGGGATCGGTACGTGACGGATCAGGTGTGCTGCTGCTCGAAGCGAGCCATCCGGTTGACGTGCCAGCGGGCTTTCGCCAGTTCGACTGATGCTCCGAACCCTCTGGTACTTCGTCAATCTGTTCGTCTGGACGATCTACTACAGCAGCAAGGCGGTCGTCGCCGGGTGGCTCAAGATCCCGAACCTTCCGGGCGGGGTGTACGACGAGTGCGGGCGCCGCTGGGGCGTCAGAGTGCTTCAGGCCGCAGGGGTCTCGGTCCGCACGGTGGGGATGGAGCACGTCCCGAAGGATTCTCCGATCGTCTACGTGTCGAACCATCAGTCGCTGTTCGACATCCTGGCCTTGGCAGCCACGATTGCTGGGAAGATGCGGTTCGTCGCGAAGAGGGAGTTGGCGAAGGTTCCGATCTTCGGGGCCGCGCTCAAGGCGGCCGGGCAGATCTACATCGACCGGCACAACCGGGCCAAGGCATTCGAGGCCTATGAAGAGGCGGCCGCCGCGGTCCGCGCCGGCATGAATGCCGTCGTATTTGCTGAAGGAACCCGAAGTCGAACCGGTAAGCTGTTGCCGTTCAAGAAAGGGCCCTTCGTCTTTGCGATTGCCTCCCAGGTACCGGTCATTCCGATATACTGTGGGGGCACGTTCGACGTTCTGCCGAAAGGGAGCATCAAGTTGCGCCCGCGGCCGATCACGCTGTTCTATGGTAAACCGATCTCGACTGAGGGTCTCACGT
>JAOTWK010000132.1 GCA_029862935.1 Gemmatimonadota bacterium
CATCACATCTGCTAGTTTGGGAACCGCCGTGTCGGCTACGGGTGTCACATCATCGTTGGGACTCAGTCCCGCGACGCCCAAAACACCGTCAGAAGGTTTCAGTTGTTGAGCGAAGATCTCCGCGGTCTGCTCAGCCCTTCGCTTGCCGCTGTGTCGAATTTGCCTCACAAAGACACCTACGTCGCGGGCCCACACTGCCGTTCGCTCGACCGACTCGACACCTTCCTGAGTCAGCGGGCGAAGCGGGTCCTGAGCAGCGGTCATCGCTCGGCCGTGTTGTACGAGGAAGATTTCCATATTCATCTCTCAGGCTCGGCGCATGCGGGCGTGACCCCCGCGACCGGCATTGCGCTGAACGTGCAGCGTTCGTCGGGGGGCACGCAAATCACGGTCCGTCTGGAGCTGTTCGCTGACCGCCCTCGTCGGATCGGCAGCGAGGCGCGCCGATCATTCCGTAAAGTCCTCTCCGGTCGCGTCTCCGTACACGGCGCGAAGCCGCCGCAGTTCCCGCTTGAGGTCGGAAAGAATCGCCCTGTACGTCGGATCTCCGTGGATGCTCCGCATCTCGGACGGATCCGCCTCCAAGTCGAACAGTTCCCACTCGCGTGTCCGGTAATAGTAGACCAGCTTGTGCCGCTCGGTACGCATTCCATAGTGGGGTGCCACCCGATGCGGATCTGGATACTCGTAATAGTGGTAGTAAACGCTGGTTCGCCACCTCCGTGGCTGCCGCCCGACCATCAAGTCGAGCAGTGACGCGCCATGCAGATCGGTGGGCGCCTCCGCACCCGCGAGCTGAATGAACGTCGGCGCATAGTCGATATTCTGGATCAACTGCGGCACACGCTGACCGGGCTCGATACCGCCAGGCCAGCGCGCCACGAACGGCATGCGCAGCGACTCCTCGTACATCCAGCGCTTGTCGTACCACCCGTGTTCGCCGAGGAAGAAGCCCTGATCCGAGCAGTAGATAACGAGTGTGTCGTCGGCAAGGCGGCTTTCATCGAGATAGTCGAGGATCCGACCGACATTGTCATCGACTGAGGCGATGCAGCGCAGGTAGTCCTTCATATAGCGCTGGTAGTAGTATCGCACCAACGCCTCGCCCTCGAGGCTCGCCGCAAAGAAGGCCGCGTTCCTGGGACCGTAGGCCGCGTCCCATGCCGCACGCTGCTGCTCAGTCATCCGATCCCACTCCACGGCCCAGAACCGCTGATCCATCTCGTTGTCTGCTGCAGGCGGCGTAATCTTGAGGTCGTATGCCGGGAACATGTGCTCGGCAATCGTCATCTCGGTGTCGGCGGCCGGACTCGCTCGATTCGCGTAGTCGTCGAACAGCGAGTCGGGCTCGGGGATGTCGACGTCCTCATACGTGTACAGGTGATCAGGACCGGGCATCCAGTTCCGGTGCGGCGCCTTGTGCTGGCTCATCAAGAGAAATGGCCGCTCGGGATCGCGGCCATTCCGCAGCCACTCGAGGGACAAGTCCGTGATGATGTCCGTGGCGTATCCCTCGTACCGCACATCCCCCGTGGCGGTTCGGAAATCGGGGTTGTAGTAGCGGCCCTGCCCCGGAAGCACTTCCCAGTGGTCGAAGCCAAGCGGATCAACACGCAGATGCCATTTCCCAATGACAGCCGTCTGATAGCCCGCGGTTTGCAGCAGCTTGTTGAACGTGGGCTGCGTCATGTCGAACGGCTCGCCACTGTTATCGAGCTTCCCGTTCGCGTGGCTGTGCTTGCCCGTCAGCACTACGGCCCGACTCGGCGCGCAAATCGCGTTGGTGCAGAAACTGTTGAGGAAGATCACGCCCTCGTTGGCGATGCGGTCGATGTTGGGCGTGCGGTTGACCTTGGATCCGTACGCCGAGATCGCGTGCGGCGCGTGATCGTCGGTGAAGATGAAGAGAATATTCGGACGCCCGAGACTCGGAGCGCAGCGTGCGAGCAACGGGAGAGCACTGAGCGCATAAACCCCCGCTCCGGCACGCGCCACGCGGGAGACTGCCTCTCGCCGGCTGATTCGCTCAGGACTCATTGCCCTCCTCTTCCACGATGATCTTGGCTACGACGTGCCAGCCGAGAACCTTGTCAGGCGCCGAATCGGCCCGCTGAGCAGCAGCCGGCCTAGTGCCCTCCGTACGTCCGGGTTAAAAGGGGATCTTGTCCATTTGCGAGTGCCCGCATGATGCTCGCAGGAGGCAGACCGCGGCGCAGCGCTTCGGCCATGTAGTCCATCGCAGGCCTGATGTGATTGAAGAAGCCACGGTACCCGCTGCAAAGCCAATTGAGGCCGGGCTCTCCGTCGGGTGTTTGGATGAATCGGTTCTTGGGACAGCCACCATTGCACGTAAAGCGAACTTTGCACGTCCGGCAGTAGGTCGGCAGTTCGCTCCGCTTCGCCCGCCCGAAGAGTCGCTGCACTTCCCCACCCACGAGCACCGGCAACCCTGTTTCCAGGATATTGCCCAACCGATGTGCGGGCTCGACAAAGTGGTCACACGAATACAGATCACCGTTATGCTCGAGCGCGAGCGCATTGCCACATGTTGCCGCGAAAACGCACAGACCAGGGGGCTGCCCTGCCCACGCGGACAGCGCTGCGTCGAAGATCTGGACAAAGACCCGACCCACGTCGTGGCGCACCCATTCGTCGAAGATCGCGCTCAAGAACACGCCGTAAGCGACACCGGTCACTGACCGCTCGGACGCCCCTCCGTCGATCCGCTCGACCACAGGGATGAACTGCATGAACGTGGTGCCCAGCTCGTCGCGGAGAAAGCGGTAGACATAAATCGGGTGGCCGGCGTTGGCAGCGTTGACCGCGGTCAAGACGTTGAACTCCACACCGTGACGGCGCAGGAGCTCGACGCCACGCATCACACGGTCAAAGGTGGCCTTTCCGGCACTGTCGACCCGGTACGCGTCGTGGAGCCGGGCCGGCCCGTCGAGGCTGATCCCGACCAGGAAGCCGTGCTCCATGAAGAACTCGCACCACTCGTCCGTGAGACTCACACCGTTGGTTTGGATGGTGTTCCGGATGGTGGTATGGGGTGTGCGATGTCGTTCTTGGGCCTTGACGGCACGCCGAAAGAAATCGAGCCCCATGAGGGTCGGCTCACCACCCTGCCACGCGAACACGACCTCGGGCGTCTCCTGGCTCGTGATGTATTGGCGCGTAAACGTGTCGAGCACATCGTCCGACATTCGGAACGTCGCTCCCGGATACAGTTCTTCTTTGGAGAGATAGTAGCAGTAGGCGCAATCGAGGTCACAGATGGCACCCCGAGGCTTGAGCATCACCTGGTACGGTCCTGGCGCGGTCACTGAGTGTGCCTCACGTCTCGGGCCTTCTCGTCTCACTTCGTGCTCCCGCCTCTCGATTCATCTCCCACACCTCCTGCAGTGTCCGGTTCGGCTCGCGGCACAGGATCATCGGGACATCGTTCTCCTCGACGGTCCATTCCTGTGTGAAGCGCGTGACCTCGAGGGTGCTGCAGAGATCTTCAATGTCCTCGGGTTCGACCCCGACAAAGAGGACGACCTCGCCCGAGCGTTCACCCGGACCGAAGAAGTAGAAGCTCCCGGCCATGCTCACGACCGGCGGCAGATCGAGGGGCGGGCCGTAGAGGTCCAACGCTCCCGCCTCACCGTAGTTCGCACCGTACACGACCGTTCGTTCCGCGTCTCGCGCAGGGAGCGAGTGGTACACGCCCGCCACCTCTGCAACCAGTTCCTTCCAGCCGAGCATGTCACCGTAGTCCTGCGGCAAGCGCAGGACTTCGCCTTTGTTGGTGGTGACGGCGGATGTAATGCCGGTCGCAGCTGCGTAACGTGCCATCGGTTCCGGCGGCAGGAACGGGAGTCCGAATGGAAGTGTGAACACCCCGTACGCGAGTACCAGCACCGCGATCGCCCACTGGGCCAGCCGCCGTGTGCGAGCGCGCGTGACCTGCTCGAGCGTCACCGCCCCAGCGGCGTAGAGCATTGGGTACAGGGGCCCCACGTAGTAGCTCTTCCCTTGCAGGAGGGCGATGATTGCAAACGCGGCGAGCGCGATCCATCCAGTCAGCCGGTAGCGGCGCACTGCCGGATGCGCGAAGAGACCCGCGGCGCCTACAATCGCCAGGATGAACCCGGGTCCGAATAGCACCTGTCCCATGAGAAAGTCGCCGAACGACGTGCGCTGGAGCTGCACGGTGCGGAGATCCTGCATTTGGCCCACCACCGGGAAGCCGAGGTTCACCTGCCCCACGACACTCGGGAGTCCAATGGCGAGGGCCATGAGCACGGCTACCCACGGCCAGGGTCCGACAAAGGCTCTACGTTGCTCCGTGAGCAACAGGCCGATCAGCACCGCGAGCCCGAAGAACAGGATGCTGAACTTGGTGAGGAGCCCGAGCCCGCCCGCCGCGCCGAGCACGAGCCACCAGCGTGGGTCTTCGGTGGTGCGGAGTTTGATCAGCGCGAAAAACCCAAGTGTCCACCACAGTTGATCCAGCGCCACCGGCTGGAACAGGTTGGCGCTTCGGAGGAATAGCGGGCTGAAGATGAGCGCGACCGCCGCGAGCAACTGCGCCGACTTCCGGCCACCCAGTTCTCGGACGATGAGCAGTGTCAGCAGCAGGATGGTGGTGCCCGCGAGCGCCGGCACCATGCGCACCGCGAAAAGCGACGTGGCGTCGAACACTCGTGCCGCATTGCCGAGCAGGGCCATCAGCGGTGGGAAGTCCATGTGGAGGACTCTCAAGTGCGTGCCCATTGCCAGGTACAACAGCTCGTCGCGGTGGAACTCGTAGGGAGTGACCAGGTTGGTCAGTACATGGGCGCCGAGCTTGAGACTTAGGAGCGCAGTGACCATTCCGCGTGCAAACGGCACAATCCCACGTTGGAAGCCGGGTTCGGTCATCCGAGTGAACGTCGTGTCAGCCCGCGTCGAGCTGCACCCATGGATGCGATTGCCGCCGGCGGGAGGCAGCAGTTCGTGACCACGCGGGTCCACGTCGGATATGTGCGCTGCATATTCACGAATCAGGCCGCCTAACGGATCTGAGCCGGCCGCTACAACGCAGCTCGATGCCGAATCACGACTCTTTCACCATCGACCAATGCGCGTGAACGATGCGCCACTCTCCCGCCGTCTGGCGGTACACGGAGGTGGCCTTCCATGGCGGCATCGGCTCGCCGTCCGTCGAGGACGGCTCATAGCGCAACGTTAGGATGCCGGTGTCACCGTAGATCTGGACTTTGGGATCCACGAGCTCGTATCGGTGCGGCGGGATCTTCCCTTCGAGCGACGCAAAGTAATCGCGGAGCGCTGCGATCCCGTCGACACGGCTGTGTGCACCGATGTCATCGAAGTAGGTAACATCATCCGCGTCGATATCCATGTACCCGAGCGGATTCCCCGCAGCCCATCGGTCCAGAGCTCGCCGCTCCTGGGCGAGAATGGCTTGCTCATGGCTGTGCGTCATGGTCTGGTCCCTCCTCTCGCGCGCCTTCCTCGCGTGAAGGCTATGTAACGGTCAGCGGCATGCAGGTGGCGTACGTGACGTCATCGCGCTTCGGGTCCGTGGGCCAGTCCCGTCATTCTGCCTGCCATAGGTAGATCTCGTTCCCGTCTGGATCGTGGAACGTGGCAAGCAGCCCACCTTCCACTGCCTGGGGCGTGCCGAGCTCAACGCCCTTCCGTCGCAGCCACCCCTGGGCCTCCTCCATGTCGGGAACGCCGAGACAAAGACGGCCACCTCCATCTGACCGCCTCGGTTCCGGACGTGGGTCCGGAACGAGCTCAAACCGCACGCCATCGATATCGAATCGCGCCACAACATCCCGAGATACGAGATCCAGCTCGAGCACGTCCCTGTAGAACGGGATGGCAGCATCGACATTGGCTACGTAGTAAAAGACGCAATCGAAACGGAGTCTCACGCTGGTGCCCATCCTCAGATTGGTCCGTCAACGGTTCGCGCCTCATCCGCTGGCTAGCCGGTCGTCGTACTCGGCTCGTATGCGGGCGCGATCCTCTTTCGGGAGCGCATGCCACGGCACGGCGCGAACTGCGCCTTCGAGCGCATACAGCAGATTGTAGCCGGTGTGGGCCCGCCCTCGTGTGATCCGCACAGCGACTTCGACGCTGCCCAACTTGACCAGCTGCTCCGCGCTGGTGATCCCCTCTCTCTGCAACTCGGCAGCGAGCTTGTCGCCAATGTTGGGCAACGCCGTCAAATTAGTCATTGCTCATCAGGTTCGTGCAAGCCAGCTGGCGCCATTGCCTCATGCCAACGGTCGACGAGAGAAGAACAGGGTGACCAGAACTTGCGCGTCCGACGCAGCATCTTCAGGGCGTCTTTCGTCCCACCACTCTGCCGACCAACGCGAGGACGATCAGTCCGGCACCGACGAACACGAGCGGCCGGTTACCGTTGAGGCCAACAATGACCAGCGCTATTCCGACGAGCACGAACAACCCTTGCATGGCATTCCGCATGGTGCTCCTCTTACAGTCTGTCGAAGGATGAGTCGCAGCTAGCTAAACCAGCTTTAGATCCACCCGTCTCTCTCGAACCGCTCGTAGCCCTCATCGGTCAACTTCGCGAGCTCGGCAAAGAGCCCGCTGTCGATGTTCTTGAAATTGAAACACGACTTTCCTTGCATGCGCGCCTTCAGCTCCGGAGACATGCCATTGAGCAGATCGGGACAGGTGTACACAGGCATCAAATAGTAGTTGACAGAGTTCTTACGGACGGACACGCCACCGAAGAACATGGGCTTCCTGTTCGGCGCCAAGACGGTGCTATTGAGAGCGTAGTTGTTTGCTGCGTTGGCTTCGACAACGAGCTTTGCCTCGTGCTTCATCAGGATCTCTCGCAACGCCTCAAACACCTGCTCAAAACCCGGGTCGGACGACTTCTTGGGCATAGAGTCGCCACCTCTCCAGCTGAAGCTCCACGTCATCGCAGAAAAACCCAGTTGCGTGACGTAGAACTCGATCGAGGCTCGAATGTCCCGAGAGGGAAGGACTGGATGCACAGCCTACCAAGCTTACCGAACCATCACGGCATTGCATCAAGACCCAGCCGGGCCAATGCGTAATGTTGCACATATCCACAATGATCGCATATGCGCACCGCCGACGTCGTGATCTCGTCGGTCGCATGCACATGCAGACTATGCAAGTAATCCGCGGTATACAACTGCTTGTTCCCACATGAGAGGCACGCGTTACTTGCACGACGCTCGGCAAGCGCGTGGTCGATTTCGTCGATCTGTTGAATCGAGAGTCTGGTCATAGCGAGCTCTGCGTAGGCGTCAGAGTCTATTGGGTTGAGCGAAGGCCAGCGCACCTTCTGCCGCCCGCGTGATCATTCGACAGGCACAAAGATGCAGCTTGAGCCACATTGCCGTCCAGCCGCACTAGCCCCCGTAAATGGATCTCGAGTAGCATCGGATCAAGCTTCGAAAGGCTCGCAAGAAGCTTCAAATCGTCGAGAAGAGGCTTCTGGAAGATCGGAAGAAGCCTCTGGATGGTCGGAAGAAGCTTCTGGAAGGTCGAAAGAAGCTTCTTCACGGGGAGCATCGCCGGAGCTGCACTCGCCTAATCCTATGATTTACAAGGGGATGTCTCAGCACAGGGTTTGGGGGGCCGTTCAGCGGCTCAAGTGTGTCCGCCAAGCGTGAGCGCGCGGTAGCTTCAGGCGCCTGTCAAGCGGACTCACCGACGGGTGTGCGTCGGCTCAGAAGGCGAGCCACAACGAACGCTGCCAGTGGGAAGTAGATCGCCTCTGCAGCGATCCCCCCGATGGCGTCGAGCCACGAGTAGTCAGGCGTGATGGCCTGGCCGAGTTCCACGACAGCGAACATCACCCACCAGATCAGCGCGTACGTCGTCCAGCGCTGAGCCCAGCGGTCGAGGGCGAGGTAGAAGAGCAAAACGAACGCCACTGCGACGCCACACTTGATCACGAGCACGCTGAGCATGAACAGGCCGACAGAGCCTTCAATCGGCGGTTGCAGCCCCGTAAGCGCCGAAAGAGCACCATAGATGGGAAACGGGATCACGTACATGATCACGAGAGTGAGCGCGATGGCTAGCACAACCTTCCGCATCTACCCGTGAACCCTCCCAGTGATTCTGCTTGGGTCATGCGAAGACGGCCGCAAGCTCCTACAGTGACCTTATGCTACGTCGTCACCACACGAATCCATTGTTGCGAATGTAGGACTGATAGTCGTAGGCGCTGCCCTTCCAGATGCGTTCCTGCGTATCGAAGTCCACGTACACCATGCCAAACCGCCGCCCAAAGCCGAACACCCACTCAAAATTGTCGAAACACGACCAGAGATAGTATCGCTTCAGATTTACTCCTTGTTGAATCGCTCGGTGTGCCGCGACAAGGTGTCGCTTGATGTAGTCGCGGCGTAGCGTGTCGTTGATCTCGCCGTCGACGAGACTGTCGTCATCAGCTCCGAATCCCGCACCGTTCTCCGTGATGTAGATGAGTGGCTTTCCGTAGTCCCGATCCACACGTACCAGGAGGTCGTAGAGTCCGTCCGGGTAGACCTCACCATTGAACGCCGGCTGCTCGTCTGGGTTTG
>JAOTWK010000133.1 GCA_029862935.1 Gemmatimonadota bacterium
GCGCTCGATGTGCGGGTCCTGGCGACCACCAACCGGCGCTTGCGCGAAGAGGTCGCCGCCGGCCGCTTCCGCGAAGACCTGTTCTACCGGCTCAACGTGGTCCCGATCGACGTCCCGCCGCTCAGGAGCAGGCGAGGGGACATTCCGCTGCTGGTAGACAAGTTCGTCGCGGATCTCGTGAACGACAGCGGCATCAAGCCGAAGCCGCTCAGCGCCGAGGCGATGCGGGCGCTCGAGGAGCGGGAGTGGCCGGGAAATGTGCGAGAGCTGCGCAACGCGGTCGCGCGACTCCTCATTCTCTCGGGAGGCGACACCGTGACCGCGGCCGATGTGGACCGTGTGTCGGGGATCCCGAGTGACGGTGCGCTGGCTGATCTCACACAGTGCTCGAGCTTCGAGGAGTTCAAACAGACGGCAGAGCGGGCGTTCCTGCAGACGAAGCTCGGCGAGAACGGGTGGAACGTGAGCGAGACGGCCCGAAAGCTCAGCATGCCGCGCAGCAATCTCTACAAGAAGATTGAGAAGTACGGGTTGGAGCGCCGCTGACCCTCTCACGTCCCCGTCTCAGGTCTCACGCTTCACGTCTCACGTCTCCGAGCTCGCAATAAAAGGCCGGTTCAGCGAGACATCGTGGTGAGGAGGGCCTCGGGCTCATGTGCTATTGTGGCCCCATGGCAATCTCACGTCGTTCGGTGGCCGTGATCCTCAGTGTCGACGGGTCGACGCTGGATTCACGCGCCGTGGCAGGTGTTCCGGTGGGGCGTCCGGTGCGCGCCGAGTTCGCGCACGGGGAACGAGCGGCCTGCGTGGCAGTCACGCTCGAGCATGACTGCGACACCGAGCAGCTCGGCCACGCGCTCCGCACGTGGGCATCGACCCGGGGGTGGTCCGTGACAGTTGCGCCGCTCAAGGGGGGTGACTAACCTTTACGCACGCACCGACACGGAGGAGGACGCCCCTGCATACGCTGCCGGTTTTCGAGTTCTCTCCATGTCTGTCGCTTCCCCAGCGAGTTCGGCCTGTGAAAGTGGTGGTCGTGCTCGACCACCCTTCCTGCCGTCGCACCGGTCCCCGCTAGAGCCGAGATCTCACGCACATGCCGATGCGTTCCGTGCGCCGAACTGCGGTCGATGAAGGGTCGCTTGACCAGTACCTGCGAGAGATCAGCCAGTACCCGCTGATCACCCGTGAGGAGGAGGTCTCGCTCGCGCAGCAGATCAAGCAAGGCGACGAGTCGTGCCTCAACAAGCTCGTGCGCAGCAATCTGCGTTTTGTGGTGTCGGTGGCGAAGAAGTATCAAAACCAGGGCGTGAGCCTCGCCGATCTCATCAACGAGGGCAACCTTGGGCTCATTCGCGCGGCCCACAAGTTCGATGAGACCAAAGGCATCAAGTTCATCTCGTACGCCGTGTGGTGGATTCGCCAGGCGATCCTGCAGGCGCTGGCGGAGCAAAGCCGCATCGTGCGCGTTCCCCTCAACCGTGCCGGGACGCTGCATCGGATCGGCAAGCGGTCGTCGGCTCTCCAGCAGGAACTCGGTCGAGACCCCACGGTCGAGGAGATCGCGGAAGGGATGGACATCTCCCAGGAGGAAGTGGCGAAGACACTCTCCATCTCGCAGAGCCATCTTTCGCTCGATGCTCCGCTCACACCCGGCGAAGACAACAAACTGATCGACTACCTCCCAGACACGCAGAATGCGGGTCCGGATCAGGAGACCTTCGAGCGTGCGCTCACCGATTCGATCGAAGAGGTGCTCAGCACGCTGAAAGAGCGAGAGGCGAAGATTCTCCGGCTGTATTTCGGGCTCGACGGCCAAGAGCCGATGACGCTCGAAGAGATCGGCAGCATGATGGGCATCACGCGTGAGCGTGTGCGGCAAATCAAAGAAAAGGCACTCGCCCGTCTCCGCCACGTGAGCCGCGCCCGCGCGCTGGAGAGTTTCCTGTCGTAGCCTGGGTGACGGCCCGCACCCAGAGGTCTGGACTGATGGGCCCGATCGGCGTCCTCCTACCGTTCCCCTCCCCATGAAACTGGCCGTCATCTCGCTGGGCTGTGACAAGGCAACCGTGGATTCCGAACGGCTCGTCGGCGATCTCGTGGGTCACGGCACGCTGATCGTTGACGACCCGCCGGCGGCTGATGTCGTGCTCATCAACACGTGTGGCTTTATCGATGCCGCGAAGCAGGAGTCCATCGACACGATGTTGCAGGCGGCCCAGCTCAAGGCTCACGGCCAGGTCAAGGCGGTCGTCGCGGTGGGCTGCCTCATCGAGCGCTACCAACAGGAGTTGCGCCGCGACATCCCAGAAGTGGACCTGTTGCTGGGATTTCATGACCTGCACACGCTGGTCCCGGAGCTTGCGGCGCGCGGACTGATTCCCGATCCGGTGGCCGCACATCCTGGGGTTCGGCAGTACCTGGGCGAGACACCCCACGTGCGTTATCTCAAAATCTCCGAGGGGTGCGACCACGGCTGCGCGTTTTGTGCGATTCCGTTGATGCGAGGTCGCCATCGCTCCGAGCCGGTCGAGCGCTTGATCCGAGAGGTGCAACAGCTCGAGGCGGCAGGGGCGCGCGAGGTCAATCTGGTGGCACAGGACCTCGGGCACTACGGCCGCGACCTCGGTCCGCAAGCCGCCCGACTGCCGGATTTGTTGCGCGCGCTCCTCCAGGAGACCGCCATCCCGTGGTTTCGGCTCCTGTACGTGTATTCGGCGGGACTCACCGACGAGTTGATCGAGATTATCGCGACCGAGCCCCGCATTGTGCCGTATGTCGACATACCGATCCAGCACGCGTCGGATCAGGTGCTTGAGCGGATGCGGCGGCCCGAACGGCGCGCGAGCATTCGGCAGAAGGTGTCGCAACTGCGGGACGTGATACCCGACCTCGCCATTCGAACGACCACGATCGTGGGCTTCCCCGGCGAGACGGACGAGGATTTCCAGACGCTGTGCGCGTTTGCGGAGGAGGTCCAGTTCGAACGACTCGGTGTGTTCACCTACTCCGCGCAGGAAGGCACGCGGGCGGCGGACTTGGCCGACGACGTCCCGGAAGACGTCAAGCGCGCTCGACAGGACGAACTGATCGAGTTGCAGCGCATCATTTCGGAAGACCGGTTGGGACGTTTCGTCGGTTGTGAGACGGATGTCCTCGTTGACAGACTCGCGGATCCCGACGAGACCGGCGTGACCCATGTGGGACGGGTCATGTGGCAAGCTGACGATATCGACGGGGTGACCCACGTGCGGGGAGGCGGATGGGCCCGCGTCGGCGAGTTCGTGCGGGTGCGACTGGACGACAACGAGGACTACGACTTTCACGCCGTGGGTGTCGCCTGATGCGGCGAGTCACACCGGACACCCTTTCACGACATCTGCTGGGTCTGGGGATTGCTCTCTTGTTGCTCGTGACGCTCCAAGCGTGTCCGCGACCATCGGCGACCACGGCGCCGCTCGCGGGACAGCCCGATCTGCGCATCGGTCTCGAGGTCGACGCGGGGCGCGTGCGGATTGGCGGGCAGGGGGCGGTGGCGGTCGTGGCGGGCGGGCAGGTCGCGACCCGTCTGACCGGCGGGTCGGAAGCGACGCTCACGCGCGATGGACGCGACGTGGTGCTCACGATAGGCGCGGAGGCCCGTCGGTTCGAGCGCATCAGTTTCGTGAGCCTCGCTCAACAGTCCTTTGTGCACGTCAACGGCGCGCACTATCGCGGTGTGGTAGACGTGTATCCTGGGGACCGCGGCCTCACGGTGGTGAACGAGCTCCCGATCGAGCAGTATCTGCTCGGCGTCGTGAATGCCGAGATGGGACGACGCAGCGCGAGTGAACAGGCAGCACTCGAGGCACAGGCCATCGTCGCGCGGACCTACGCGCTGCGGAATCGAGGAAAGTTCGGCGCCGAAGGCTTCGATCTGCGCTCGAGCGTCGCCGATCAGGCATACGGGGGAATTGCCCGCGAGACGGCTGCTGGCCGGGCAGCCGTCGACGGAACTGCCGGGATGGTGCTGACCTATCGTGGTGACCTGGCCGCGCCGTTTTTTCACTCGACATGCGGATCCTCGACGGCCGCGGCCGACGAGGCGTTTCGCTCCGTGCCGTCGCGCCCGTATCTTCGGCCGGTATCGGATCGGCATGGAGACGGCTATTACTGCGATATCTCGCCGCGCTTTCAATGGAGCGTCGAGTGGGATGGCGAGACCCTGGCGCGTATATTACGCCGAACCGTGCCCGCCATCGTTGGGATCGATGGGACGCGGGTGGATGTCGTTCGTGGGGTGCGCGTGCATCGACGAGGACCGTCCGGTCGCGCGACCGAGCTGCGGATCGAGGTCGGGAGCGGCGAGATTCCGGTGTTCGGACCCGATCTTCGCGCGGTGCTCGAGACGCCCGACGGACGCCCGCTCGGCAGCACGGTGTTCGAGACCGAGGTTGGCCTGGCGGCAGGGGCAGTCAGCCGCCTGACGGTGCGTGGCCGCGGCTGGGGCCACGGTGTCGGAATGTGTCAGTGGGGCGCGGTCGGCCGCGCGCGTGCAGGTCAGAGCGCGACCAAAATTGTCACGACTTACTTCCCAGGTGCTCGCCTTGAGCGTTGGTATTAGGATCGCGGCGTTTCTGCTTCTCGTCCCAGCCTCGGCTGTCGGACAGGGGTTCTTCGACCAATTCAGTTACGAGGGGTTGCGCTTCACCGGCATCGGGCTCGATGTGGGAAGCGTGTGGTCGAACAGTCTTACGTCGGAAGTCGGCGGAGGTGTGCGGATCGACTATGGCCAGTTCGCTCCGCGCGTCCGACTCGTCTTCGGCGCGCTGTATTTCAAGGGACAGTTCAACGATGAGAAGATCGCCGAGTTCGAGGACCGGCTCGCCGATCTCGTGCCGGACCCGGGGGTGACCATCGACGTGGGCTCCGTCTCGCTGGCGGATGTCGAGGTCTACATCGATCTCCAGTACACACCGGCGCAGCTCGGTCGCGTCCGCCCGTTCGTGGGATTGGGGTTTGGCGCTCACGTGCGCAACGGACAAGGTGCGGCGATTGACGACACGTTCGTGGAGGACGCGCTCGATACGGTGGCGGCCGGGGTCAGCGCGTCCATCGGATTCGATCTTGCGGTGCTGCGGCAGCTCTCGCTGACAGCCGAGGTGCGGGGCGGGCTCACGAGTGAGCTGCGCACCCTGTCGGCTCGAGGCGGGCTGATGTTCTGGCTTCCATAGGGAGACGGGTGTGAGTGATACGGTTCGCGTAGGCGTAGTCGGGGCAGGCGCCATCGCGCAGGTTGCCCACTTGGTAGTGCTGAGCAAGCTCGAAGGCGTCGAGATTGCAGGACTGTGCGACATGGACATCCCCAAGGCGCAGGCGCTGTCGCGACGGTTCTCCGTCCCGTACCTCTACGATGACATCGAAGACCTCCTCGCACGGGGCAAACCCGACGCAGTCGTCATCTGCACGCCCAATCATCTCCACCAAGTCCACACGGTCAGTGCCCTGTCCGTCGGTGTCCCGGTGCTGTGTGAGCGTCCGCTCGCGTTGTCCGTGAGCGGGGTCGAGCGGGTGGGTGCCGCGCAAGAAGCCGCGGGTGTGCCGCTTTTGGTGGGCATGAATCTCCGCTACCGGAACGACGTGCAAGCCGTGCGGTCGTTCCTTGTGGGCGGAGAACTCGGGTCGCTGAGAAACGTGAGGGCGCATTGGCACATATTCCGACCGACGGGAATTCCAGCGGGCTGGCGAGAACGTCGGGCCGAGTCGGGGGGCGGCGCGATGCTCGACCTGGGGTTGCCGCTTCTGGATCTGGCACTGTGGCTGGCGGAATGTCCCGCGACGAAACGTGTGAGTGCCATGTTCAGCAGCCGGAACGGGACCAATCGCGTGGAAGATTTTGCCGGGGTGCATCTGCAATGCACCGACGGCCACTCGGTCTTCATCGACGTGTCGTGGCGTCATGTCGGCCCCCAGGAGAAGTTCGGTTTCGAAATCGTTGGTGATCAAGGGTCGGCCTCCGTCGCTCCGCTCAGCGTGTACAAAGAGATGCACGGGGCCCCGGTCAACGTGACGCCGGAACTTGCCGACGACTCGCAGGACCCGTTCAGTCGTTCGTATCAGGCCGAGTGGGAGCACTTTCTGCGCATCGTGCGCGGCGAGACGCCGGCACCGGACTTGGCCGAGCAGTTGTTGTTGCATCAGACGATGGAGGCCATCCAACGGTCAGCCCGCGAGGGTCGCGAAGTCATTCTGTGAAGCTCTTTGCACTGCCGAAAGATGACTGGCGCCTGATCGTCGGTGGGGCGGTGCTGGTGACCATCGCTTATCCGCCGTTCCATCTCATTCTCCCGTCGTTCCTCTGCGTGGTACCGGCCATCCTCCTCATTCTCGATGGTGAGCAGGATCCCTCTCCGTTTCGGCGGCACCTGGTCCAGGGTTTTTGGTTCGGGCTGCTCGCACACGGTCTCACGCTTTACTGGATGGTCGTCGCCCTGTGGCACTTCACCCCGCTGTCGGGGCTCGGGTACGCGGCCACCATTGTGATTCTGGCCCTCTACATGTCCTTGGTGTTTGCGGTGAGTGGATGGGTCACCCGCACCACCAAGGTGAGTCTCGTCATCACGTTCCCGGTGCTGTGGACCGCGGCGGAGTGGGTTATTGGACATCAGGGGGAGGTCGGATTCCCCTGGCTCGGGCTCGGCTCGTCGTTGACGGGATATCCGGTACTCGTGCAGATCGCCGACATCGTCGGGGCCCGGGGGATCACGATGCTGCTGGTGCTGGCCAACGTCGCGTTGGCGCTGGCGTGGGTCGATCGCCGGCAACGGGCTCGAGCGCCGGTTCTCGTTGGGGGCGTGGTCATCGGCGTCATCGTCGCGGCGGCGTACGGGGTCGTGCGGGAGCGAGCGCTCCCTCTCCGGCCAGTCGGGACGATCGCGCTGCTACAGCCCAACGTCGGCTTTGAGGAGAAATGGGAGCCGGGGGCGCAGGACTCGATTCTCTACGCAACCCTCGATCTTGCCCGCACGGCGATCTCGGAGACCGCCCCCGACGTGGTGATCTGGCCTGAGGCAGCCGTGCCGGGATATTTCCACCGACACGCTGGCTGGCGCGCGGACATCAGCGAGCTCTCGCGCACGACGGGCGTGCCGCAACTCGTAGGTGGCTTGGATCTCGAGTGGGAGAGTGCCGACGAATACGACTATTTCAATGCGGCCTTCTGGTTCGACGAGACCGGCGATTTCGATCGTCAGCCCGTGTACCACAAGCGATACCTCGTGCCGATCACCGAGCGGGTGCCGTTCGTCAATCCTCGCTGGTTCAAGCTGCGATTCTTCGGTGGATTCGGGATTGGGCGTGAGCGGGCTGTCTATGAGACGCCCGTGGGCCGGTTCGGCGTCTTCATCTGCTACGAATCGGCGTTCGAGGACCTGCCGCGCGAGTACCGGGCTCGGGGAGCCGATTTTCTGGTGAACATCACGAACGATGCATGGTTTGGTCGCACGAGCGCTCCCTATCAGCATGCCGCGCACTTGGTAATGCGAGCCATCGAGACGCGCGCCGGCATTGCACGGGCTGCCAACTCGGGGATCTCGGAATTCGTGGACCCGTTGGGGCGTGAGCACCGCCGCACGGGACTCTACCAAATGACCTTCGTCACCGATACGCTCATGACATCGGATGTGGTGCCGTTCTACACGCGCGTGGGTGACTGGGTGGGACTGCTGTCGCTGGTTATGACGGTGGGACTGGTCGGCTTCGCGTTCTGGAGCAGACGGTGACGCGATTTGGCGTCGACGTCGGCGGGACCTTCACCGACATCGTCGCCGTGTCATCCGATGGCAGCGTCGAAGTCGGCAAAGTCCGCTCCACGCCTGGCGGGCTGCCGCCGTCGGCATGGATGGCGCTCGAATCTCACGGCACCACGCCTCATGACTCCCTGATCCACGGCACGACGGTCGCCACCAACGCCCTGCTCGAGCGGAGCGGGGGCCGTACGGTCCTGCTGACCACGGCGGGATTCGAGGACGTGCTCTGGCTGCGTCGGCAAGACCGGGCGGCGTTGTACGATCTCGCACGCGATCATCCGACACCCGTGATGGCGCGGAGTGATGTGGTTGGTGTCGATGAGCGTATCGGCGCACACGACGTTGTCCAGCGGCTCACGCCGGAAGAGATCGACCGGGTGGTGCTCGAGGTCGTGCAGCGTGCTCCGGCGGCCGTGGCCATATCGCTGCTCTTCAGTTTTCGCGATCCGTCGCACGAGCGCATGCTCGCCGCGGCCGTCAGTCGGGCGCTTCCAGACGTGCCGGTTGCAGCGAGCGCCGATGTGCTGCCGGTCTTTCGTGAGTACGAGCGCACGAGCACCACGGCCGTCGAGGCGTATCTCCGTCCGCTGGTTTCCGGATATCTCGAGCGCATGATGGCCGAGGCATCCACCCGCGCGCTGACGGAGGTGCGCGTGATGGCATCGAACGGCGGCACGCTGAGTGTGGACCAGGCACGCAGTCGAGCGGCGGCACTCGCCTTGTCCGGTCCGGCCGGCGGGGTGGAAGGCGCGCGGGTTGTGGCAGCGCAGTTGGACT
>JAOTWK010000134.1 GCA_029862935.1 Gemmatimonadota bacterium
CTGCATATTTGGTTGTGAGCGAGAACTACTATCCAGATTGGCGTGCGACGGTGGACGGGACTCCTGCGCCAGTCGTGCGCGGAAACGTGACGCTCTTGACCGTCCCGCTCACCCCCGGCGCCGAGCACGTTCGCCTCGAATTCCGAAGCGACGCCTATCGAACCGGCCGGCTCATCACATGGATCTCGTTGCTGGTCGCACTCACCGCGTTGGTCGCTCCCGCGGGCGTACGGAGGTTGCGTGGCTGACGAGCACGCCAAAGCGCTGGTCATCATCCCGACCTACGACGAGGCGAAGAACCTGCCGCTGATCGTCCCGCAGGTCCTGTCGCAGGATGACAGGCTCGAGGTGCTGGTCGTGGATGACAATTCGCCAGATGGGACCGGCCGGATAGCCGACGAACTGGCGGCGGGGAATAGCCGCATCCACGTCATGCACCGCGAAGGCAAACAAGGGTTGGGAAAGGCCTATCGGGCCGGGTTCCGTTGGGCTCTCGAGCGAGCGTATGAGTTCGTGTTCGAGATGGATGCCGATTTCTCGCACGACCCGAAGCATCTCTCACAGTTCCTCGAGGCGGCGGAACATGCCGACCTGGTTCTGGGGTCGCGGTATCTGGACGGTCGGGTCACGGTGGTCAATTGGCCAATGCCGCGCCTGCTGCTCAGTTACTGCGCCAATATCTACGCGCGCCTGATCACGGGGCTCAAAGTCTGTGACGCCACCGGGGGGTTCAAGTGTTTTCGTCGACGGGTGCTCGAGGCAATCGACTTGGATGCCGTGCGGTCAAACGGCTACTCCTTTCAAATCGAGATGAGTCTTCGGGCCTCTCGCCGCGGATTCCGGATCAAGGAAATCCCAATCGTGTTCGTGGACCGTACTGAGGGCGACAGCAAGATGTCTGGCACCATCATCTGGGAAGCGGTGTGGATGGTCTGGCGCCTCCGGCTCCGTGCCATCACCGGGCGCCTGTGATCGGAGGTCCTGGGCAGTGAACACGCTCGAGGGAACGGTCGTGTACAAGATGTCTGGGTCGGGGAACGATTTCGTCATGGTCGACGGTCGCACCGATCCGCCCAACCAGTGGACTGCCGAACGAGTGCAGTGGGTGTGCGCGCGGGGTACGGGAGTTGGAGCCGACGGCCTAGTCGTGCTCGAGCCCGGATCTGGCCCGGCGGCCGTCCGATTTCACTTCTTCAACTGTGACGGGCAACGCGCGGAGATGTGTGGGAATGCCGCGTTGTGCGCCGTTCGCTTGTCTGCGTGGCTGGAACTGGCTCCGCCAGAAGGCATGATCCTCGAGACCGACAGCGGGCCCGTCAGGGGACAGTGTCTTCGAGGCGACGGAGAACGAAGCGAGATCGAACTCCCGACCACGACACCGCTGGTAACCCCCGAGGTCAGCCTCGCCACGGGTGAGCGGCTCATGCGATTCACGACGGTGGGTGTGCCCCATCTCGTGGTGCTGGTGGCCGATCTGGAGAAGGTTGCGATTCTCGAGCGGGGCAGGGAGCTGCGACAGCACCCGGCGGTCGCCCCTGCCGGCGCAAATGTCAATTTCGTCGCTGAAGACAGTGGAGGGTGGTCGATGCGCACGTACGAACGAGGCGTGGAGGCCGAAACACTCGCCTGTGGCACGGGTGCCGTTGCCTGCGCTGCCACCCTGGCCTCCGCTTGTAGTGTCGCACTCCCCATCGGCCTCCGGACCCGCTCCGGCACAGAGCTCACGGTGAATGCCAATCTGGCACAGGAGGGCCAGCTCCACCACCCGCTTTTGGCTGGCCACGGCCGCCTCACATACCGCGCGATCCTCGGTGGCGCCAGCCGCTGCTACCTCTGACCATCTGTGGAAAACCCTCAACGACCCACTCCGCCTCGATTCCAACAAACGCTCGTTCGACGATCCCATCCCATTACCGGATAACATGTTACGAAACCTCTGTGTGGAAGGCGGCGGCCTTATCCACACAGTTGACGCTGTCGTATTAACATAACATATCTTATACGCAGTTTGTTCTGAGCGTGGAGGCGCGTCCCTGGGGCATTAGGTACGGGATCGACGAAGAATTGGGAGCCTGGGCTACGCCTGGCTCGGATTGGCAGCCTGAGCGGCGCTCAACTCGAAGGTGCTGCCTGGCGGGCTCGCAACTCGCCGAGTCGTACGCGTGCCTCGGCTGCGCTGGGTGCCTCGCCATGCTCGGTGACGACCCGATCGTAGGCCGCGATGGCCCGAGCGGTGTCCCCCGCTGCCCAGAATGCGCGACCAGCGTCATTCAGATATTGGGCGCTCAGAAGCCCATACCAGGTGGAATTAGCCGCGTCGAGATATGCATCGCCTGCCTCTTCCATGTTTCCAAGGTTCTCGAGCGCTGCTGCCAGCAGGCTGTATGCGGAGGCTCGGAACTGATCTTCCAGGCCGCCGTCGACGGCCCGACGGAGCTCCTCGGCTGCCAAGCTCGGTTGTTCTTGCAGCAGGCGAACCTGACCCAACAGGATTGCGCCCTCGCCAGCGGCCCGCGTGCCCTTAAAGCCGCTGATGAGGCGCGAGAGATCGCTCGCCGCGAGGGCGAAATTGCCGGATTGGGAGGCGAAGCGGGCCCGGTCCAGCGCCTCGGCGGCGGCAGCTTCGCGATTCCGCTGATACGCGAACACGAACAACACGATGGCCCCGATCACGACGACCGAACCAACGCCAACGATCACTTGGCGTCGATGTTTCTGGATCCACTCGATGAACCGTTCGCCAAGATCTGGCGCCTCCGGTGCCACTTTGGCCGGTGCGGCGGGATCCGATTTCGCTTTCAGCTTCTTCTTTGCCATGGCTCGTTTTCGTCTTCTCGTTGAGTTGCCAGCGCATGCGCTGCCGCGCCGATGCGCCCGGCAGGACTCGAACCTGCGACCCCAGGATTAGGAATCCTGTGCTCTATCCACCTGAGCTACGGGCGCAACAGGCTCGGTAAACTAATCTGCTGGGAGGTACCGAACCACCCGCCTTTCGTCTGACTACAAACCGCCTGGTCATCGAGACCGAGTCGACGAGGGTGCCCGATCTGCCTGTCGAAACAGCACGGGATTCCCATTGTCGGCACGTTCCTGGAGCAAAGGCCCATCAACGGCAGTCGCGCACTTCCATGGCTTCACTCGCCACGTGAGGTGCTCGATCGGCCTGCTCAATCGTCTCCGCCGCAAGTGCTAACTATTTTACTTCAAAGGACTTAGTTATAATCGTCTCATGTGGAATCACGAGCTTGTCCACATTGTCAACACGCGCCATGCGAGGCCCTCGGTGCAACGCCGTCTCCATCTCCGCCAGTGATTCCGCGCGGCCCTTCGCAACGACTTCGACCCGCCCGTCTGGCAGGTTGCGGGTCCAGCCGACTAGCCCGAGCGCCTGCGCTTGGCGTAGGGTGAACCACCGAAAGCCCACTCCCTGGACTCGGCCCGAAATGAACAGGCGCGATGCGGTGACACCCTGCTCCACCACGGATCAGCCGGCCCCGCCGGCCTCCGACTCCTGGCTCCGACGTCGGCGCCGCTGCGCCAGCACGTACACCCCGATAATCAGTAGCAGAATTGGGATCAGCCAGAGGAAGGCGCGCGAGGCGAGTTCTCGGAATTCCGGCCTCTCGATCAGGGTGTCGAAGCCGGTCACGACCTCCGAATGCGCTCCCACGTACCAGCCGACGTAGGTCAAGATGGCGCACCAAATGCCGGCGCCAAGGGCCGTGTAGAGTGCGAAACGGCCCAGCCGCATGCGCGCAACGCCCGCCGGGAGGGAGATCAGCTGTCGGATCACCGGAATGAGACGGCCGACGAACGTGCTGATCTCCCCGTGACGGCGGAAGAACGCTTCTGAGCGGTCGAGCGATCTCTCGCGCATGAGGAAGAACCGATGGTATCGGTGTAGGAGCGGGCGGCCGAGGCGGACGGCGAGGTAATAGTTGAACAGTGCCCCAATCAGGCTTCCGGAGAGGCCCGAGGCCAGGGCTAACCACGCGTTCATTCGTCCCTGCGCCGCCAGATATCCCGCCGGCGGAAGCACCACCTCGCTGGGGAACGGGAAAAACGATGACTCGAGCGCCATCAGCAACGTGATTCCAGGATAGCCCAGCCGCAGGATCAACTCGGTGAGCCAGTGGATGGCGGCTTCAAGCATCGCCGGCTGCGGCCTCGTCTGCGGAGAAGCCGTGACGACCCCGCAGAGGGACGAATCGGTCCTCACCCAGGGTCTCGGTTTCGACGCCGGATCCTCGTTTCGTAACGCGGGTGAGATGCTGAGTGGTGCCCTCCGCCAATGGCATGACGAGCCGGCCACCCTCGCGGAGCTGCTCGATGAGTGGGCGCGGCACGGTCGGGCCGGCTGCGGCAACGACAATGGCATCGTACGGCGCCTCGGAACGCCATCCCAGCGATCCATCTCCCACGATGAGCAGGACGTTGTCGAGGCCCGCTTGCTGGAATCCTCTTCGTGCGAGGTCCGCGAGAGCCCGGATGCGTTCGATCGTGATGACGCGGTCGGTGAGATGGGCGAGGAGGGCCGCCTGGTAGCCCGATCCTGTACCGATTTCCAGAACGCGCTCGGTGCCGGTCAGCTCGAGCGCCTCGAGGTAGCGGGCTTGAGTGCTGGGCTGGGAGATCGTCTGTCCGTACCCGATGGGCAGTGCCGTGTCGTCGTACGCGCGTCGTCGCAACGCCTCCGGAACGAACACGTGCCGCGGCACCTCGCTCACCGCCTGTAATACCGCGAGATCGCGGATTCCCTGGCGTCGCAGGTGTTCGACGAGGCGGGTGCGATACCCACCGAAACTGTCCCCTACCCTCCCAGGTTCCACGCGCGCACGTCCTCGAGGAGAGCGTAGTTAGTGAGATCGAGGTGCAGTGGTGTCACGGAGATGAAGTGCTCTTCGATCGCTTGGAAGTCAGAATCCTGGCTGCCGCTCCACGAGATGTGTCCGCCGCCGATCCAATAGCCCGGGCGCCCCCACGGGTCCGTGGTGCGAAGCAGCGAATCGGAGTAGACCCGCCTGCCGAGGGTGGTCACCCGGATCCCCCGAATATCGTCTCCAGGAATCGGCGGGAGGTTAACGTTGAGCAGTGTCTCTTTGGGAAAGTGCTCCACGTGCACCGCACCCTGAACGATGCGATCGAGCCACGGGCGGTGGCTCTCGAGCAGCGCCACATCGTCGCCTGCCAGCGAGAGGGCCACACTGGGAATGCCGTAGGACAAGCCCTCCATCGCGGCCGCAACGGTGCCGGAGTACAGCACGTCTTCACCCATGTTCGGGCCGTGGTTGATGCCGGAGAACACGAAATCCGGTTTGTCGTCGAGAAGGGCCCCAAGGGCGAGGAGCACGCAGTCGGTGGGAGTGCCGTCGACCTGAATCGAGCCGTCCTGGCGACGAGTTGACCGCAGAGGTCGTCCCAGTGTGAGGGAATGACTCGAACCACTTTGCTCGCGGTCCGGTGCGACCACCGTAACCGTTCCGACACTCCGACACACTTCGGCGAGGACCTCGAGCCCTCGGGCGAGAACGCCGTCGTCGTTACTCAGTAGGATGTTCAACGGGCGATTTGCCGTCGAGGAGGTCGAGTATGCGCTGGAGCTCGCCGCGGAGGCTCTCGATGGTCTCGCGTTCGAGCGCCACCCGGGCCTCGGATTTGAGCAGCCCCGTTCGGCGGTAGTGCTCGATCCGCCGTCGGGCACCCTCGATCGTGTACTTCTCGGTGTACAGGAGATGCTTGACCAGCATGATCAGTTCGATCTCGCGTCGCTGATACACGCGGTTCCCCGACCGGTTCTTCGCCGGATTGAGGAATCGGAACTGACTTTCCCAGTACCGTAGCACGTGCGGCTTCAAGTCCGTCAGTTGACAGACATCCCCGATCGAAAAGAACTCCTGTACCGGTTGGGATGCGGTCATCGCCATTGCTCCGCCTTCAGTTCCCGCTCCATGAGGTCGCGCACGGCTCGTTCTGGCGGTTTGCCTTCGAAGAGGATGTTGGCCACTTCGACGGCAATGGGCAGTTCTGTCCCCGCCTGCTGAGCTAGCGTGACCGCCGCTCGGGCCGACCGCACGCCTTCGGCCACGGTGCGTCGGCTTGCCAGTATTTCCTCCAGCGACCGTCCCTCGGCGAGCTCGATCCCGAGGGCGCGGTTGCGACTGAGCGCGCCCGTCGCCGTGAGAATGAGATCTCCGAGTCCCGCCAATCCCGCAAACGTGCGCGGCTTGGCGCCAAGGGCCTCTCCCAGCCGACTCACCTCCGCCAGGCCCCGTGTGATCAAGGCGGCCAGCGCGTTGTGGCCCAGTCGGAGCCCATGCAGCAGACCGGCGGCGATCGCGATCACGTTCTTGAGCGCACCTCCCAATTCCACGCCCAGCGGGTCATCGCTGGTGTAAACCCGGAAATAGGCCGTCGCAAACGCATCCTGCACCGTCCGTGCCGCGCTCTCATCGTCGGAGGCGGCCACAACCGCCGTAGGCTGCCGGGCGTAGACTTCTTGGGCGAAACTCGGGCCCGAGAGAGCCACCACTTGCGAGGCGTGCAGCGTCTCGCGCAGCACGTTCGTCATGGTCTTGAGGGTGTCGGTCTCAAGGCCCTTCGAGACGCTCACCACAACCGGCGGTTGCTTCCCATTCAACTGGGTGCACAGGGCGGTGCTCACCGACCGCACGGCGTGTGACGGGGCAGCACTGACGATCAACTCTGCGTGCTCGGCCGCCTCAGCGATATCCGTGCACGCCACGATGGTCTCGGCGATGCGCGCGTCGGCAAGAAACACGGCGTTCACGTGATCGCGGTTGATCGACTCGACGACCTCCGACTCGTAGGCCCAAAGTCTGACTGTATGGCCCTGTGTGGCCAGGAGATCGGCGATCGTCGTGCCCCAGCTTCCGGCACCAAGGACCCCAACGCGCATCTAACTCTGCCCCGCCGGCTTGGCGCGACGCCCGAATCGGCTCTCGGTGCCGGCGATCAGCCGCTGAATGTTGCTACGGTGCGTGTACAGAATGAACGTCGCCAGCACCACACCGATCCAAAACGTGAGCACGGCGCTCGGCATCAGCACCCTGACGGCAACTGGAAAGGCCACGGCTCCTGCCATTGAGGCCACCGACACGAAGCCCGTCGTCACAAGGAGACCAATCCAGAGCACCGCGCTGATCCCCAGCGGCAGTGGCGCGAGGGCGAGCACGACGCCGGCGGCCGTCGCCACGCCCTTCCCACCGCGGAATCTCAAGAACACCGGAAACACGTGCCCAACCACTGCGAGGCATCCCACAAGCACGGGAATCCATGTGGGGTCCGAAACGAAACGCATTGCCAATGCGACCGGCACCGCGCCTTTCAGGACGTCGAACAGTCCTACCGGCACGGCGTATTTCCACCCGAGGACGCGGTAGACATTGGTGGCGCCGAGGTTCTTGCTGCCATGCTCGCGTAGATCGATCCCAGCGGCGCGACCCGCCAGGTAGCTCGTGGGAATCGACCCGGCAAGGTAGGCACCGGCGAGCCAGAACACCCAGTTCATGGACGTCGCCGCTTGCGGCGCAGTTTGATGCGAAGCGGAGCTCCGCTGAAGCCCCACTCGTCTCGGAATCCGTTTTCCAGAAACCGCCGGTAGGATTCGGGGATCGCATCGGGATGGTTTGCGACCACGGCAAACGTTGGCGGCCTGATCCCTATCTGCGAGGCGTAGTACAGTTTGACCTCCTGCCCCCGATGTTGCGGCGGTTGCGACCGAGCGACCAGCTTGGTGAGCACCCTGTTCACTTCTGCGGTTGCCACCCGACGCTCCCGTTGCTCGCTGACTGCGACAATGGCATCGAGCACGCTCCGCGTCCGCTGTCCCGTACTCGACGACACGTAAAGGAACGGCACGGCGCGGAGAAACGGCGCCCGATCAGCCACTTCACGCTCGCCCCGAAGCGCAGTTGCCGTCTCCTTGTCCACGAGATCCCACTTCGAGACGGCGATGACGAGTCCGGTGCCTCGCTGCCACGCAGTCTGCGCGATCTTCAAGTCTTGCGTCTGCATGCCCCGGGAAGCGTCGACCACGAGGACACACACGTCCGCCTGCTCAATCGCACGTTCCGTCCGCAGGGTCGAGTAAAACTCGATCTCATCCTCTACTTTCGATCGCTTCCGTAACCCCGCGGTATCAATGAAGTTGAGCGTCCGCCCATGGAACCGCAAGGGGGAGTCGACAGCGTCTCTGGTGGTGCCGGCTTCAGGTGCAACTAGCGACCGATCTTGGCCCAAGAGGCGGTTCACGAGGCTGGATTTTCCTACATTCGGCCGGCCCACTACGGCTACACCCACCGTGTCCGTCTCACCGCGATCCGACACCTGGGGAAGGAGTGCGACGATGCAATCGAGCAGATCCCCGCTGCCCTTGCCGATCGCCGCCGACACAGGATGCGGGTCTCCGAGACCCAGTTGGTGAAACGCGTAGTGCGAGGTCTCGTCTGGTAACTCGTCCGCCTTGTTCGCGGCGACGACCACCCGACCCGCGTGCGGGCGCAGGA
>JAOTWK010000136.1 GCA_029862935.1 Gemmatimonadota bacterium
GGTGAAGGTGGTACAAGAATAAGAGGCGGTCGAGGACGGTCGAAGACGGTCAGGGACGAACGCGAAGAACGAGTTTCACCATCCTCAATCGTTTCGGACCGTCGCGGACCATCCTTGTTCGTCTCTGTCTTCCCTCGCCCGCCCGAACTGTAAAACCCGATAGTACCTCTCGTATTTTTCTCCCGTCGCCCCTAGCGAACGACGACCGAAGGTGTGGTATTAGCACCGCAAGCTCACGGGGGGGGGCTTGGTGTACAAGCTCGACCTTTTCGGCGGCATCGCGCTCGAGGGACCTGACGGTCCTCTCACGGGCCGGGTGATGCAACGTCATCCGCTTGCGCTGCTTTCCGTCCTCGCAAGCTCGACGAGTTGTACCTGCGGTCGTGACCGCATGATCGGCCTCTTGTGGGCCGACCAGTCGGAGGACCGAGCCCGTCACAACCTCTCCGACGCGCTGTACGTGATTCACAAGAGCTTGGGAGACGAGGCCGTTCAGGCGCGCGGTGACCTGTTGTATTTGGACTCGGCCCACCTGCGCACCGACGTGTGCGAGTTCGAAGCGGCGCTCACAGGCGGTCGCATTGAGGACGCGGTCGCGCTATACCGGGGACCGCTGCTCGACGGCTTTGGTCTGAGTTGTCTCAAGGAGTTCGAAGAGTGGTGTGAGTCGAGACGCCAGTTCTACGCGTTCAAGTACGGACAGGCCCTCGAGCACCTCGCACGGCAAGCTGAAACGCGCGGCGATCTCCCTGCAGCGATCGAGTGGTGGAAGCAACGGGCCCGGCACAGTCCGTACAACTCCGCCATCGCCCGTATCTGTGTGCAGGCGCTCCTCACGCACGGCGATCCCGGAGATGCCGTCCGCTTCGCCCGAGAACACATTCAAGGGCTGCGCGACAATCTGGATGTCGAACCGCCCGAGGATCTCGCCGCCGTCGCATCCGGGAATCCACCGTTCAAGGCCCCAACCCACACGTACGACACGCCACCGCAGCCCAACCCAGCACTGCACGTGCCTTCCCCACCGCGCGCAAACCCTTCCACGCCTGCATGGCGCCAACCGTGGGTGGGCGCCGTCGTGGTACTCGCTGCTTTGCTCGGGTGGCTCCTGCTCTTCTGGTGGTAGCTCTTGCCGTCTTGGACGCAAACCCACTGACGACCTGCTTTACGCACCGGACGACCTAATTCAATCAGGATAGGGTAGGGTTGACGAGACCACCCAACTGGCGTGCCGGCCAAGCTGGGTGGGGCGGGCTTGCCCGCTCGAATCGGTCCTCTCTCCCAGTCCCGGTACCGAACGGAATTCAATGCAGGCGCATCGATGCCGGCACGCCGTATCCTTACTGCGCTACATGCTACACGTGAGCTATCGACCGGTTATCGACTGGCGTCACTGCCCGCGATCCCCGGATCTCCTGGACCCACGCACCAAGAAAGGCAACTCCCGTTCTCGGGATTGTCGATTCGGTCTGATCGGCGATCGATCAGGCCGGGACCGGCCCTCGACCTCCGCCTCGTACCGTGGTCCTAGCAACACACTCAATACTCTTTGCGGAGGTTTGAACCATGCGACGCCTCACTTCCTTCTCAGTCGGCGCGCTCTGTGTCGGGCTCGTGGCAGCATGGACGCATGCCGAGGCGCAGCAAAACCGCAGCCAGCAAATGGCGTTCGGCGGCGGGACCCAGTTCGAGTTTTTGATCCCCGTGCAGGCGCAGGGTCCGCTCTTCATCGAGGCCACGTGGAACTCGGACGCCAACATCTCGGCCAACCTCTACACGCCCTACCGCTCACACCCCATTGCGGCCGCGACTGGGGACGGGCGGATCGCCCTGAGTCACACCGTGACCTCGTGGAAGGCCGGGGACGAGTACATGCTGCGGCTCACACTGGAACAGCCGGATCCCGAGATCAAGGGCAATCTCAGAGTGGTCTATCCGTCCGGGAACCGTCCAGGCACAGTGGTCGCCTGGCGGAACGCCGGCCCCACGGGTACGGCATTGGCCGGCATGATCAGCCGACTCGCAGAACTCGAAACCGCGGTCGCTCAAACACAGACAGCGGCGCTCACCCCGACCGATCGCCGGGAATTCGACCGGATGATCAGAATGCTCGACACGCGGTTGGACGTGCTGACGTCAGTGCCGGCCAAGTTCGTCCGCAACGATGTGCCGCGCAACCCAGCGCCTAAGCACCGCCCGTCCATTGCGCTGCCGCAGTGGGATGACGCGGTCGCAGTGAGCTTCGTCGGGCTCGAGTGCATCGACAACAAACCATGGCACGTGAATCACGAAGCCGATGAGCCCTACCTCGTGACCGCCATCATTCCAGGCATCGAGGGGGCGGTGGTCGGCGGCCGGACCCCCGTGTTCCACTTCATCAAGGCCGGCGACACGGCAGAGCCAAGTGTCGGTAGCCGTGAGATGGCACGGGTGGCGGCGAACGGCGACGCTCGGATTGCGGTGGCCCTGCTCGAGCGCGAAGACGGCAATGTCGAGCGGTCGGTGCAGCGCTTCCGTCGTGCCCTCGAGCTGTTTGCGATGTACGAGCAGGTCACCCCACAACCCGTTGCGGTCGATGACTTCAACTGGTTCATGACGCTGACGGCCGATGCTGGAGAGTCCGTCATTGGCGCCCCGCAACTCCTGACCGTAACGCCGCGCGGCATCTTCGATCCGCACGGTAGTCAGACGGCGTGGGCCATCAGTGACGAGAACGGCAGCAACTCGGTGCAGCAGATCCGATTCACCGGGCTCGGCGCCGACTATCAAGTCGCCGTGCAGGTGAGCACCGAGCCCAACAACCGCTAGACCCGTCGCATCGGTCTACCTCGCCGGGGCGCACTGGCCACCAGCCAGTGCGCCCCGGCTCGTTTTACCGTCGAGTATGCAGGATGGGGAGATCGCCCTTAAGGGAACATTCCAGTTGCGGCTTGTCTCCGAGAGAGCTCTGCTCGAATACGGTCCAGGCCAGCGTGCGCTTGGGCCCTCTTCGGGGAGAGCGAAACATCAGCCTTGTGCCAGACAGCGGCTACCAACTCATAGTCACGGAGCGCAACATCGAGGTTTCCAAGTCGCTCGTTGAGCTGCGCCCGCTCCAGCGCGAACACGGCGGCTTCCGAACTGGGCATCGTAATCAGCGGTTCCGGGATGTGTCGGTACTCCGAGAGGGCAGCCCGATAGCGACCCAGAGCCTCATTGACCCGGGCCGCCGTGAGCGTTTCGTGATAGCAGTATGACACCCAGCACCAAGGACGGAGATTGCCGAGTGCGGCGAGCGCCGTGAGCGAGTCGCCCCGCGCCAAGGCGAGATAGCCACGCGCAGCGGCGCTCGCGTAGCGACCCAGACTCGCGCGAGCGGGCTCCCGGTCCAACACGAGCCTGTCGAACAACGAACCCGCTTCGATCAACGCCAGCGTGTCCCGTTGTTCGAGCCACCAGCGGAGCGCCTGGTACGTCGGCCGCGCTCGACCCTCGTCGAGCCAGCGTCGCACGGTGCGATCCACGGTGTCGTGCGGAACTGCCCCCAGATACGCCAATCCCATGAAGTGTCCCTCTCTCGAGGAAATCCAGTCCGCCTCACTTCTCCTGAGGTGATCGTACGCCCGTTCCAAATGCCCCCGGTAGGCGTGAGACAGGCTCATCGCCTCAGCAACCCCCCACGCCTCTGCGACCGCCAGGTTCGTCTCACCGGAGTCCGCGAGCCATTTCGTGAGATAGAAGGCGAGATACAGCGTGAAGGTCGGCACGTCTGCTGGCACGACTGCTTCCCGTACGAGAGCGGCAAGCGAATCGACACGGTGGAGGGCGGCGCGCCGTACGCTCTGATCCGCGGCAAGCATATCGGCAACGAGTCGCGGTCCCTCCGCCCATGCTCCCGACGGCTCGAGCGCGAGAAGGCGTTCGACCACCGCCAGGGCACTGTCCAGCTCTCCTGCAAAGAGATGCGCCTCCAACAAGTGCACGTACTGGGGGGCGAACTCGGGTCCCAATTCGGCCGCGCGCCTGAGCCAAGCGCCAGCCGAGTCTGGTGTCGGATTCATGAGCCCACCCCAATGCCACGCGGCGTCGCCCAACCGGTACCAGACCTCGGGATCGCTCGGGTACGCCTGTGACCAATCATCCAATGTGAGAATCAAGCGGTCCAACAAGCCCCGATGCGGTACCACATACTCGTACGCGTGCAGCGCCCCAATGATAGAATCGGTAGTGACAAGCAGACTCTCGCGCGGTGCCAGTCCGTAGTTCAACTCGCCGGCACGCAGAAGTAGGTCGGGATGACGCCCCGCTACGTGGTTCAACCATCCATCCGACTCCGCCAGCCCCCGATAGGCGAGCGCGAAGCTGCTGTCCTCGGCGATCGCGCGCTCGAAGTAGCGCCCCGCGGAATCCAATTGCAGTCGGCTCAGGAACCACTCGCCGCGAACGAAGGCCAGCGCGGCAGCAGAGGAGTTGGACCCGATGGAGCTCAAATGGTACGAGGGGAAGAACGGGCGCTGACGACCCAGCTCCTCCAAGACCTGCACGGCGAGACTGTCAGCCAGCAGATCGGGGCGCCCGGCCGGTGCTGTCACGTCAAAGGCCGTGACCAGCGCGCCAAGCGACGCATCGTAGAGGTACGCCTCGAGCCGAACGGAATCCGGAGCGCACAGGTTCAACAAGCCCCACAAGACCAGTCCCGCCTCCATCGACTGCGCAAACCGCCTTGCCTCGTGCTGATTGGTAACATCACGCCGTCCACTGTGGGTGGTGGCGCGCAATGGACCTGCGCCGTCCAGCCTTCCCTCCAAGAGCGTGGCAATGCCGAACGTCAGCGGCTCGTCGATCTCGCTGCTCAAGCGTGTGAAGCTCGGAATCGCCAATCGATTGCGATCGAACTCCACCGCGCCGTTCACTCGGTGCCACACGACGCCGGCAATTGCCGCGGCGGCCACGACGGCTGCCGCGGCGACCCAGACGCGCGCGCGGCGTCGGAACACCCGCGGCAGGGCGAATCCGCGGGCCACCGGCAGCCCCGGACGCAACGGCTCGCGTCGGATCCAGCGGCGTTCCTTGTCACCTGCCTCATTGCCCTCCGGCACGGGCACCTGCTGCAGCTCCGCTTCCTCCGCAAGCAGTTCCGGATCGGGCTCGAGACCGAGGTCCTCATGCAACCGGTCCTTGTGGCGATGGAGCGCATGCAACGCGTTTCCCCGATCGCCCGCCACCGCAAGCGCGTGCGCCAACCGCAACGCCAATCGCGAATCGTACGGCTCATGCTCGAGCGCAATATCCAGCCACCGCGCGGCACCGATGAAATCACCGCGTTCTTCGGCTGCCATTGCGAGCTGATCCAGTGCCCCAGTGAGCTGGCGCCCCAGGCGACGGCGCTGCTCATCCGCCCAGTGATCGAACTCGATCGCCCCGTTGATGTGAAACCCGTCGAGGAAGGGTCCTCGATAGAGCACGATCGCGTCTGCCGGCGTCTCTTGGGCCAGCGCCTCCGCGAACGCTCCCACGTCACTCCACACCATGTCCGTGTGGAGCCGGAGCGTACCACCGGTGCTCTGCACCGCCTTCTCGTCCAGGACGTGGCGGAGCGCGTACACGGTATCGGCGAGGCAGTGCCGAGCTCTTTGGTCGTCTTTGTCCGGCCACAGCAACCCGATGATCTTGTCGCGCGGCACGCCGGCGTCGCCCCCCACGGCAAGCACCGCGAGGAGTGAGAGGGGTCGCCGTTGCGCGACCCGGCCGCCGATGGCGCCCTCCGGACCGTCGATCCGGAGACCGCCCAGGGTGTATAGTCGGTACATCGAAGGATTACCCCGCCCAGTGGCCATCAGCATAAGACCGAGTGCTCTTCCCCGTATCGATTGATTATCGACTCACTCGCCCAATCGATTGTCTGTCGATTCCCTACCCTATCTAACGGATGGCGAGCGGCGTTTTGAGCGGGAGGAGGGCAATTGGGGGGCGATGAAGGGCAAGATGATTTGCGATGGAGGACGATGGGAGACTGATTGCAGACTACGGATCGCTGACGGCTGACGGCTCAGGGCCTGCCGCTACGGCGCGTACATCACCACCAACTGCCCTGCCACCGGTCGCCCCTCGATGGTGCGCGCGGGATAGAAAGTCCACGACGAGACGCGCTCGATGAGGATGCGGCGAAACGCAGCGTCTTCGATCTCCGGCCGCACTTCGACCCGATCGACTTTGCCGCGTGCATCAACCCAGAAATAGATGCGGAATTGCCGGCCCCGCACCGAGGCGGGGGGCTCCTCGAAAGGGTACACAATCGCACGGGGTTCGGGCGCGTAGGCGACCTCTTCCGCGCTGACCCCCGGTCCGGTGCCGCTTCCAACACCGGTTCCGTTCCCGCTCCCGGTCCCCCCACCTACACCCGAACCCGTCCCTGGCCCGATGCCGAACCCAGAGCCCGACCCGGCGGTGAGAATGCTGGGGGCCAACTGATCCTCGAGGGGTGGCCGCACGATCTGTGGCGTGACCAGCTCGGGGTCGAGCTGAACTGCCGGCTCGACTCGCTCGAGGGCGGGCGTCGGCACCGAAACCTCCGGTCTCGCCGCCTGCGCCCGCGGCGCCGCTCGTGGGGCCGGCGGGAGTGATACGAACCGAACGTCGGCTCCTCCCCCACCACCGCCACCACCACCCCCGGAACGCACCACGTCCTCATCAGACGCAAACCCCGTGGTCTGCGCGATCACCAACAGCACGATGGCCAGCACATGGGCGATTGCCGCCACCACGGCCCCCGCACCGTAGCGACCGTCCGAACGCGGCAGTCGTGCCGTCGGCGCGCGTCGCCGACGCACAGGGCCACGAATAGGAGGCGGGGTGGACACGATCCAGGACCTACGGGTTCCGGACCTGCTCGTGAAGCCGCGTGGCAACCGCAGGATCCATGTAATACACCCGTTCGAACGCGGCGACCGTCGCACTCTCCTCCGCCCCGACCGCATCGAGAAACGCTCTGCGGTACAGACTGACCTGCTGCGGTGCGTAGAACTCGAGCAGGGTGGACCCGCAGCGCACAGCAGCAGTGCGTTGCAGGTCTTCACGCTCCTCGACGCTCAGTGAGTCCGCACTCAACAGTGCATCGTCGACGATGAGGAAACACAGCTCCTTGAGAAACGCAAACACCGTCTCGTTCGGGCCATCACTCAGAATCGGCTGCTGCACCGCCACGACCTGGTCGCCGGCATCGAGCGCCTCGAGATCGACGATGCGTCCTTCCGGACCCAGTGCCGGCGACGGCATCACGAGCCCAGCGGTGAGGCGACGCCGCGCCAAGTACGGTCCGAGCCCCGGAACGATCTCCGAGTTCCACATGGCCTGGACCGCTTGCGAGAGGAAATCCCGTTGGGGCGCCAGGTCTTCCCAATACTGCCGGTAGAACACGTCCCACTCCTGCTCCACGACATCGACCAACGTGCCCAGAATGCGTCGCGCCTTCCCACTTTGCATGGTCTGACTCATGACCGCAATGCCGAAACGGACGTCGCGCCCCGCGACTTGTGGGCCCTCCAACTTCCGTTTCGCCACCGCGCGCAGCGCGCCCAACATGCGCTCGGGCTCGGCCTGCGGAAAATAGAGCGGCGCGAAATGCAGCGTCTCCAGATCCCGTCCGTCACCGATGTCTTCACGCAGCTGCGTGGCAACCGAGTCCAGGGCGGTTGGATAGACACCGGCTTGCTGCTTGACGTCGCGAATGTGACGAGCATAGTCCGCACTGTAGAGACCGAGCGGACCCGGTTGGTCGGCAGCGATCACGGCCAACGCGTGAAACCAGAGACTCGCGTGGGCCGACGGACGCACGATCCAGCCGCCGTTGGTCAGGGAATCCAGTGTGGGGGGCACAGGGGGGCCAAGCCCCGGCCGTTGCCCACCGGGCGGCGTTTGCTGCCCCACAGCGTTGGCAGAACACACACTCGCCGCCATCGCCACTGCGATCAGGGCAGTCACCGTCCGGCTGGTTGCGACCCTCGACGCGCCTGTCCTACGCCCTCGCACTCCCGGCTTTACCATTTGGTCTCTCCCAAGTGTACCGGTTAGTGAAACCCGCCCACCGACGCATGAGTTCCACCGACCAGGGGAATGCCACGCTCGTCCCCGTGACAGATCCGTTACCGGCTGCCAGTGCCATTTCGGACCTGACCCAATTATCCTTGCTTCCGTGCATAGACGCAATGAAGCTTCGGGTCACCGAATGTCGGATACGGGCGAGCGGCTCATCCCCGCGGGAACCGTCCCCACCTTCTGCCGAGAATGTGGCTCGCGGTTTGCGGGATCGCGGCCGCAGTATGGCCTTGGGCTCACCCATCTCGTGGGCGGCGCCAAGGTGTTTCACGGTGTGTGCGAGGTGTGCAGGGGGTAGGAAGTACAGAGGGGGGCAGAAGGGGCAGACGACGTAGACGACTTGGGACGACAAAGACGACTGGATGCAGCGTCGTCGATGTCGTCCTTGTCGTCTACGTCGTCTTAAGTTTCGCCAATACCCTGGAGCAC
>JAOTWK010000137.1 GCA_029862935.1 Gemmatimonadota bacterium
CGCTGGTGCCTGCGGTGTACAGAATCAGTGCCGGATCCATTGACGGCAGCATCTCCGTGCGAACATCGTCACCGCGTGACATGAGATCGCCCCACCAGACATCCCGCTCCGGATTCCAGACAATATCATCGTTGGTGTACCGCATCACGACGATATAGTCGAGACTGGGAGCGTCGTCTACGGCGGATTCCGCATTGCCTTTGACGGGGACCGTATCGCCTCGACGGTGGCAACCGTCTGCCGTGAACAGCACCTTGGCCTCTGCGTCGCGCAGCCGCTGGGCCACCGCGGCCGGCGCGTATCCGATGAAGATCGGCACGAAGATCGCGCCGAGTTTGAAGGTCGCCAGCATCTGCACGACCACGTCGGCGGTCGTCGGCATGTAGGCCGCCACGCGATCGCCCGGGCCGACGCCGAGCGTCCTCAACCCCGCGGCACAGCGGTCAACGAGCGCGGCCAACTCCGCAAACGTCAGGGACACCACTAAGCCGTCTTCCCGTTCCGCGACGACACAGGTCCGATGCGCCGATTCGCCCTTCGCATGACGGTCGAGACAGTTGGCGACGATGTTGAGCTGACCGCCGACGTACCAATCGGCCCACGGATGACCTTGGGACACGTCGATGACGCTGCGATAGGGCTGGGCAAAGTGGATATCCAAGTCCTCCACCACCGCGTCCCAAAACCATTCCTGCTCGTCGATCGAACGGCGGATGAGGGTGCCGACGTCAGCGACACCGTGTCTTCGCATGAACCGGGCGACGTTGGTCGACTCGGCGAACTCAGGGGGCGGGGTCCAGACGATGTCGGACATGGGCATTCCCTGCGGTCTGGCTCCCTAAAGATGCGGGAGAGAGGAGAGCCAGGGAAGGCGGGCGGAGATTGCAGGACGGTCGAGGACGGTCCTAGACGGTCCAAGACGAGCAGTCGTCTGAGTCGTCTCAGTCGTCCAAGTCGTCTTCTTCTGCTGCCCCTCCAGCCCCTATTGCCCCTCCTACCCCTCCTGACCCAAGTACTGCTTCGGAATCTCCGTGTCAGGCCGCACGCCCCACCACATGATGTTCACGATCCACCACCGCTCGCCGTCGAACAGCAACTGAATGCTGTTGATCCCGCGTTGGAAGACATCGCCGTCTTGGGTCCAACGCGATTCGTAGGTCGAGAACACATGCGCGATGTTCTCGAACTGTTCGGTGACCCGACCGATTTCCGACTCGAAGAATCCCCGCTCCTCGACCATTGGGCCGCTGCGCGAGACATAGTCCTCGGTCGTGAGGAGCATGGCGCGATTCGCCTGACCCTCTCCCGGCGTGAACGCCGGAATGAGCTTGGCGTCGTGCACGAAGAGGGATCGGAAGCGATCCCAGTCGCGGGCTTCGCCGGCCGGGCCCGAGATCACGTCGTACAGGGAGGCGATGATGGCGTCGATCGATTGGACGTCGATTGCCTGCGCCACCGGTGTGCTGTCACCCGTCGGGGTGACGACTTGGGCTGAGCAGGGGACGACGGTGAGTGCGAGGCCCGTCATGGTCAAGCTGAGTACGTGTCGCATGATTGCTCCGTCAGTGAGTGCCGGATTCGGGCGGTGCCGACTCGGCGTCCGCCTCTTCGCTTTCCGGTCCGTGCGTGCTCTGCGGCAGAAACCGCAGCACGAACCCCAGGGCCAGTACCCCAATCGCCACCCACACGAGCCACGGGCGGTCCAGCCGGTACGCGGCCAGAATCAGCACGACGCCCACCACGAGGGTGATCGTCTTCCACGGCAGGTACTTGTCTGGGCCGCTCCGAGAGCGCGAGGGGAGGAACATGATTACGGGATGGGGGATATGGGGTACGGGATACGAGAGACGGACTCGCAGCTGACGACCCACTGCTCGCGGCTCACGCCCCTCGGGTCACGATTCACTTGCCTTGAATACGCTTCGTCAACGCTGGCGTCAGACCCATGAGTCGGGCGTATGTGGTGAGCTGGCCACGGTGGTACATCTCCTGGGCGATACCGTGGTGGAGCCACTGCATCTTCGTACCCGTCGTCCCATCGAAGTTGTTGATCACCTTCCACATCTCTTGTTCGCCCGCCTTACGGAACGCGCGCACTGCCTCGTCTATTTGCGATTCCAGCAACCCAAGGAGTTCCTTCTTGGTTTGGGCGTCGTAGACATGCGCGGCGTACTTCTCGAGGAGATCCGGCCATGCGGCGCGATGGAAATCGGTGTCGGTCCGCGTAAGCTCACCGGTCATCATGCACGCCACCTCGAGGATGTGCTGTATCAACTCCCGCACACTCCGGACGTCAGAGGCCGGCCGAAAATCGAATTGCGTGGCGCGGATGTTCTTGACTTCATCGATGACCCCTCCGCGCACAGATCGCCAGGAGGAAAGGGATTCGGAGAGAAAGTCTGGCATGGCTACAAGGTACGCCGAATACGGGACACGTGTGACGGATCCATCGGTGATTGCTGCAATCGGGTCAAGAGTCTCCGCCGAAGCCCCGCCATCATGCGGCCGACGTCCGAAACTGCGATTTCTACGTCGTGTACGTGGTCCGCACTAAGGTAATTGAGCCGCATGGCGATTTCGACATGCGTGTCGAGTTCCATCAGCGAGCCACGGGCAGTGCGCAAGTAGTGCAGAAACTCCTTTGGACGTCCCCGGCCATGTCCCTCGGCGATGTTGGCTGCGACTGAGGTGGCGGCCCGCCTGATCTGAGACGTCAGGCCAAACATCTCGTGTGATGGGAAGCTCCGTGTCACGCAGTAGCAGAGTCCAATGAGCTCCAAGCACCGCTGCCACACCCTCAGGTCCCGGCACGAGCGAACTGCATGCGGCATCGGCCGCTCCGTGAAAGTCCGACTCACTCTTGCATCTGAAAGCACCCGCACAGTCACCCAAACCGCGCGGCTCGGAGCATCATGTCCCCGCCGTAGCACTGCACCAAGCCGAGACCTTTCGGCCTCGGGGCCCATCCCTTATCCCTTATCCCGTATCCCGTATCCCGTATCCCGTATCCCGTGCCCCGTATCCCGCATCCCTATGCCCTACGCACTCCGTCTTCTCCCGCTTCTCTGCCTGCCCGCCATTGCCGGTGCGCAGACGGTTCCCCCGCCCATCACGGTGCAGGCCGGGCCGGCACATGCTGTGGAGACCGCGATTGTCATCGATCCGACCAACATCGACCACATCGTCGGTTCAGCGGTCAATACCTTCGGCGATCCGCGCGCCCGCAAGATCTCGAATCTCACGTACATCACGTGGAACGGCGGCAAATCTTGGACGACTGTGGCGATGCCCAACCCACACGCCAAGGTGCAGGGTGACGACGCGGTCGCGATCGATCACACTGGGCGGGTGTACCGGACCTATCTCGGATTCCGGCACCTGCGCAATCCCCGTGGCGTGTTTCCGCGCAACGGGTTGTTTCTGTCGGCTTCGGAAGATGGGGGACTCACGTACGAGCCCGAGGTCGTTCTGATCGAGCATCTGAACAGCATCGTGCCCTTCGAAGACAAGCCATATCCTGGTGTCGATCTGTCGGCTGACAGCCCGTATCGAGGGAATGTCTACGTGGCGTGGACCCGCTTCACCCGGTACGGGAGCCGTGCACCGGAGGACTCGTCGTTCATCTACGTGGTGGCGTCTAGTGACGGGGGCCGCACGTTCACACGACCCATCCGGATCCCCGCAGGTGGTGGCGACGCGATCGACAGTGACGGCACGGTCGAAGGAGCGGTCCCCGCGGCGGGCCCTGATGGCACCGTGTACTTGTCCTGGGCTGGACCCAGAGGCATCGAGTTCAGCCGCTCGAGCGACGGCGGCATCACGTGGCAGGCCGCGCGGACCATTCTCGAGCAGCCTGGAGGGTGGGACATCGATATCGGCGGATTGGGCCGGGCCAACGGAATGCCGGTCACGGCCACAGACGTCTCGAACGGTCCCTTTCGCGGGACGGTGTACGTAAACTGGGCGGATCTTCGCAACAACGGTGGGGAGAACGGCGACGCTGATGTGTATCTGGCGCGCTCGACCGACGGCGGATCTACCTGGAGCCCGCCAGTACGGGTCAATCAGGATCCGATCGGCAACGATCGCGATCAGTTCTTCACTTGGATGAGCGTGGATCCGGTCGACGGGTCCGTGAACATCGTGTTCTACGATCGGCGGTACGGAGACGGAACCGGCATACACGTGTATCTCGCACGCTCGATCGACGGGGGACGGACATTCGGGGAGTATCGACTGAGCGACGAGGCGTTTGTGCCTCGGCCGGATCGCTTCTTCGGTGACTACAACGGCATCAGCGCCTACGGCGGCCGCGTGGCAGCGCTGTGGACGCACTACGGCCCCACGGCGATGGAGCTCCGGGCAAGTGTCATCGATTTCGATGGTTTGACGCCGCGCTGAGGTCGGACGGTCGAGGATGTACACAGACGGTCAAGGACGAGCAGTCGTCTGAGTCGTCTCGTTCGTCAGAGTCGTCTCTGCTGCCGCCCTGCCGCTGCTGCCGCGTCCGTTCTGCCCCTTGTGCCACTGTCCCGCATCCGAAACTGTGCCACCGCGATGGCCGTAGGGATTCTGGCTTTCCGAGTCCGGAGCGTATTCAATCATGAAGATGCTCATCAAGCTCGTCCTACTGGTGATCATTGTTGCTCTCGCGGTGCCGGTGCTTCAGTACCGCACGGTGAGCCCCTGCACGATGCTCAAGAAGGAGATGGTGCGTCAGGCGGAGGAGGGCGTCCGGCAGGCCGGTGCGCAGGTGCGGGAGGGCCTGGACTCGGCCAACATCGAGGTTGGTGAAGAGACCGAACGGATAGCGGAAGATGTGGCCGGCGCGGTGGGTGATCTGGCGGTCGCCATTACCGCCGGCGCTGCCGAAGCCAAGGTGCGTCGGATGTCGGCCGGTCAGTGCCTCAAGGAGCTGTGGAGAATGAAGACGGAGTAGGGCTTGTCCGTTGTCCTGTATAGAGTTAGCTTGTCCCAGCGTTTGACGCGCCCTGGTGGGCGCGGTAGCGACACCAGTCACGCGAAAAACGGAGACCTGGCACGCGCGCGGGTTTCCGTTTTTTTTGTGAGTCAGGCCGGATGGGGTCTCCGAGGCCACGGATTTCCGGCAGCCCCGGCGGGAGGCGGTCCCGTCAGCAGGTGATGGATGCTCGGCAGGCACGGCACCACCGGACTCCGAGGCACATCGACACCGGGACCAGTACAGGGAGTACGGCATGCGTATCAAAGGCACGGTGAAGTGGTTCAACGACAAGAAGGGCTTCGGCTTCATCACACGTGAGGACGGGGAGAAGGATTGCTTCGTCCATCACAGCGCCATCTTGGGCAGCGGCTACAAGTCGTTGCGTGAGGGTGAGCAGGTCGAGTTTGACGTGGTCGAAGGCGACAAAGGGCCGGCGGCAGAAAATGTGTCCCGGATCGAGGGCTGAGCTACTCAAGGCCGAGTGAGCGGTCGGAGGCCATCCCGGCGGATGTTGGGATGGCCTCCGTTCGTCATCATCACAGCAACAAGACAAGCAAGGAAGGTTCATGACCGAGATCATTCTCGACGAGAACGACTCGTTCGAGTGGGCGCTCAAGACGTTTCGCCGAAAGGTCCAGCGCTCGGGGATCCTCAAGGATCTCCGTGCTAGGCGGTACTACGTGAAGCCCAGCACCGAGCGACGGAAGAAAGCCGCAGCGGCACGGCGACGCCGGCTGCGCGGTCGTAGGAGAGGCTAGCGCCCCGAGGACTTCGAGTCGGCACGTTTCACGTCCTCCAGGGCCCGACCAACGGGAGGTCGAGGTCCGAACACGAAGCGCACGCCGATCGAGCGTCGATGGCTCAAGACCCGCGGGGCGAGGGGCCAAAGTCCCCCCTTACGAACCGGCTTCGGGGGTGTAGCTTTTCCCGACATCATGAATCCCGATGTGAAACCGGCGGGCGTGGTCATTTGGAGCGCCTTCATTATGGCGGTAGCCGCCGTCATCCTCGTCGCGATCTCGAGGATCCGCCCCTTCTGACCCCATCTGGCACCATTTGGTGTCGTGCCTACCCCCGTGCTCTCGAGAGCATGGCGGGAGTACCGCGTGCGAGTCGGAGATGCTCGCGCGTATTTCGCATTCACCACAAACGGAGGAAGACAGAACAATGGTAGCTCACGGAAGAAAGGGACTGGGTGTTGCTGCACTTGCTGCAGCGGTCCTAGTCATCGCGTGTCAGCCGCAGACGGACTATGCCGCCTCGATGCAGCCGACGGTCGACGCGCTGGTCGACGCCTGGAACACCGGCAATCTCGACCAGCTGGACGGTGTGGTTGCCGCGGATTTCCGGCGCCGCGCTCCTGGGGCCGAGATGGTCGAGGGGATTGATGGCTTCAAGGAGGTCATACGGAACTTCCGCACGGCGTATCCTGATCTGCGCCTCGTGTTAAACGACGCCTACTATCAGGAGAACATGGCGTTTGTGCGCTGGACGTTCACGGGTACGAACACGGGTGCCGGCGACATGCCGCCCACGGGCAAAGCGGTTGAAAACTCGGGGTTCACGGCACTGCACTTCGAGGATGGCATGTACACCTTCGAAGATGTCTACTTCGACCAACTCCCTTGGATGGAACAGCTGGGCTACACGCTGGTGCCTCCGACGACGATGTAGTTGGGACGGATACGTGGCACGGGATACGACGACCATCGTCTGCTACGTATCCCGTATCCCGTATCCCGTATCCCGCCTCCCGTGCCTCACTCCGGCATGAGCTGCCAATTCGGTGCACAGTGAAGCATATGGTGCGAGCGTCAGTGGATCGGACCTTCTACGCATCTTGGATTCTAGCGAACGGATGGGCCGAAGCCGTTGGGCTGGGTACGACCCTGGTGCTCGGATGGCTCATCGGCCCGAAGATCGATCAAGCCACCGGGCCCGTCGTCATCGTCTTGGGTGCCGTGACGGCGGTGGTCCTAGGGACGTTGCTCGAAGGTGTCGTCGTAGGCTTCGCGCAGGTCGGAGTGCTTCGCCGTCGGCTTCCTTCGATCGCTCGGGAGGCGTGGATTGTCGCGACGGCGATCGGCGCCGGCGTGGCCTGGGTCTTGGGCATGATCCCCAGCACTCTCATGGCCTTGACGGTACCGGCTGCACCTGCAGCGCAGCCGGCGGAACCGAGTGTGCTGTTGCAGTACGGCTTGGCGCTGATGCTGGGTTCGGCGCTCGGGGTCATCTTGGGTGGAGCGCAGTGGTTTGTGCTCAGACGGCACGTTGCACGGGCGAGCCGCTGGATTGCGGCGAACGCCGTGGCCTGGGCCGTTGGCATGACACTCATCTTTGTGGGGATGGATCGCGTGCCGTGGGACGGCGGTGCGGCGTCGATCGTTGTGGGCATCTTCCTGGTGACGCTTCTCGTCGGCGCTGTCGTCGGAGCAATACACGGCCGCGTGCTCATGCACCTGATCGGCCAGGCCAGCACCGAATCCTAACTGTGGCGGGATACGGGAACGGGTTGCGAAAGGACGATTAGCAGACGTGTCCCGTGCTACCGATCCCGGATCCCGTGCCTCACTCCGGCATGAATCCCACCTGGAGCCGATACGCGATCTCGGCACCTTCGTCGAACGCCGACACCTTGAAGTAGACCCGCTGTCCCCGCGACACGATCAATGTGAGCGCTTCGTTGCCGCCCTTTTCCTGCAGGTCTTGGTCGGAGCGCTCCATGGGCTCGCCATAGTCGCCTTCCTCGAACGCCTCGATGACGAGGTCTCCCTCTTCGGCGCGTGTCGCCACCGTGAGTGTGCCAGACTGGTTGGCGCTATACACGTACCAGTCCCAGTAGTCGCCCATCTTCCCGTTGAGCGATTCCCGTATCACGGCTTGCCCGATGCGAATCGGCGAGGCCGAACTGGGTGAGCCGTCGGGGTCTGGTGGAACCTCGAGATCGGGGAACGCGACCCAGGAGGCGCCGAGGCGGAACGTGGCCGTGTTGTCTCCATAACGCTCGACCCGAACTCGATACTCCCCCGCGCGCGGGATCGTGACTGCGAACTGCTCGGCACCCGTGTCGCCGCCCATGTCTTGGTCGGATCGTCCTTCGGGGAGCGGCTGTCCGTCGGCATCGGTCACGAGGAGAATGAGGTCGGTCTCGTCCGTCGACCTCACCGCGACCGTGAGCACCCCGGCAGACGACGCGCGAAATGGGAAGTCCGCGACATTCATGTCCGATGTCGAGCCACTCACCACGCCACCGATCTCGAGTTGTTGGCCGCTGAGGGGGGCCGCGAACGCCAGTCCAATGATGAGCGGAGCGGCGAGCCATTCAACGCTGTGACTACCGTGGTTCATGGAAGACGCCTCGGGTTGTGGAGTGTGGGATCTCGGACGAAAGATATGGAGGACACGGGACAGGGGACACGGGACACGGGATGCGGGTTACGGGGCACCGAGCTGCCACTCCCGCTTCAGCTCCCCTCCTGCCCTCTTCTGCCCCCGCTGCCC